>CALMAB010000645.1 GCA_937858325.1 uncultured Acetobacteraceae bacterium | reverse complement strand
GGAGAAAGAACCTAAACCAACCGAGAACCAACCGTCAAGGCCAATCCCACAGCGGTCACACGGAGATAAGAGAAGAACGAGAACACGTCAAGCGGGGGTTGAGGAAAAACACGCACCCGCCCCCTACCGACCCGAGCGCAGTCCTCCACGCACAACCACCCGCGTGCCTACGTGGCAACCCAGCCACCATCCATGGACAACGGCGCTCCCGTCATCGTCCGTGCCGCATCCGAGCACATGAACACCACCAAGCCACCCACGCCCTCCGGCGTCGTGAACTGCGTCATTGGCTGCTTCTCCGCGAGCAACGCCCGCTTCACCGCCTCGATGTCCGAACCCTCGCGCGCTGCCCGCGCGTCAAGCTGCGCTTGCACCAACGGTGTCAGCACCCAGCCGGGGCAGACCGCGTTGACCGTGACCCCGGTGTTGGCCAGCTCAATGGCCGCAACCTTGGTCAGCCCCACCAAGCCATGCTTTGCCGCGACATACGCAGACTTCTGCGCACTGCCCACCAATCCATGGGCGGAAGCGATGTTGATGATGCGGCCCCAGCCTTTGCCGGTCATCCCGGGAATCGCCGCCTGCATGGCATGGAAGGCGGCCGACAGGTTGACGGCGATCACCGCATCCCAACGCTCCGCCGGGAAGTCCTTGATCTCGGCCGTGTATTGGATGCCGGCGTTGTTCACCAGGATGTCCGGCCCGCCCAACGTCGCTCCCGTCCGCCGCACCAGTTCGGCGACCTGCGCGGGCTGCGACAGGTCGGCGCCGTCGTACTCCACCCGCACAGCCAAATCCCGCGCCAGTTCCGCCCGGAGCGCCCCGATCACCTCGGCCTCGCCGAAGCCGTTCAGCATCAGGTCGGCGCCTTGCTCACCGAGGCAGCGGGCGATGCCTAGGCCAATGCCGCTCGTGGAGCCAGTGACGAGCGCCACCTTGCCGGACAAGCTCTTCGTGCCAGAAGTCATGAAACTCTCCACCTGGTGTCGTCCAAGACAAGCTATGCGTGAAGAGAACCTGGGCGTGAAGAGCCTGGGCGCGCATGGAACGGCTTGATGGCCAAGGTGGTCTCACAGCCGGGTGTTTGAAATCACGCGCTGTCGCATCGCCCGGGCCGACCGGATGTGCAGAGCGCTCGCGCTCAACTGACCACTGCACGAGGATGTCGCCGATCCCAACGGCTGGCTTGAAACCTGAACCATGGAAAGCTGGGCCAACCGCCTTTCCGAATGGGGCCGCCTGGTGCTGGCCCGCGTCAGCGCCTTCCATGTCGCCGTTGACCCTGGCTGGCACCCCTCCAAAATCCCGCGCAACGCGGCCAACCCGGCAACGCACGCCGGGTCCGCGCGTTGAGCCGGCTTACCCAATTCAGGAGACGACGATGGCTGACCAGCCAAGCGACATCAAGGACCAGACCCAGGGCGCGCGCCTGCACAAGACCAACAACGACCTGAAGAATAACGCCAAGGCGGTGTCGATGGAGTTGCTGCAGGCCCGCATGGCCGACGGCATCGACCTGGCCCTGATCACCAAGCAGGCCCATTGGAACCTCAAAGGCCCGCAGTTCATCGGCGTGCACCTGATGCTCGATAAGTTCCGCGAAGAGCAGGACGAGTGGACGGACATGATGGCCGAGCGCATCACCCAACTCGGCGGCACAGCCCGCGGCACGGTGCAGGAAGTGGGGCGCGAGACGAGCCTGCCGCCCTATCCCACGGATATCTACGCCATCGCCGACCACATCAAGGCGCTGATCGAGCGTTACGCTGCCTGCGCGAACGCGATCCGCAAGAACATCGAGGACACGGACGAGGCCGGCGACGCCGACACCGCCGACCTGTTCACCGAGGTGTCGCGCGGGCTGGACAAGCAGCTTTGGTTCCTGGAAGCGCACACCCAGGAGCCGTCCGGCACGTTCCGTAACTAAAATATCGCGGGCCGCGTCCAACGCGGCCCGTCCCCGGTCGAAACCCTTGCCCGGCTGAGTGCGACGCATTAGCTTTGCCTCAGACTCGGGAACACAACATGAACGATTTGCTCTCGCCGCTGGACAGCAGCCGACCCAGCGACAGCTACTCTGCACGCGACATCGAGGTGCTTGAGGGGCTGGAGCCGGTGCGCCGCCGCCCCGGCATGTATATCGGCGGCACCGACGAGGCCGCGCTGCACCACCTCGCGGCCGAAATCCTGGACAACGCGATGGACGAGGCCGTCGCCGGCCATGCCAGTTCCATCGACGTGTCGCTGGAGGCCGGCAATTGGCTGTTGATCCGCGACAACGGCCGCGGCATCCCGATCGATCCGCACCCGAAGTTCAAGAACATGAGCGCCTTGGAGGTGATCCTGACCACCCTGCACTCGGGCGGCAAGTTCGGCGGCAAGGCGTATGCCACGTCCGGCGGCCTGCACGGCGTGGGCAGCTCCGTGGTCAACGCCTTGTCGGACGAGATGGAGGTGGAGGTCGCGCGGGACCGCGTGCTCTGGCGGCAAATCTACAAGCGCGGCAAGCCGGCGACCAAGCTCACCCAGGCCGGGCCGACGCAGAACCGGCGCGGCACCACGATCCGTTTCCATCCAGACCCTGAGATCTTCGGGCCGTTGGCCTTCAGCCCGGCCCGGCTGTATCGGCTGTGCCGGTCCAAGGCGTATCTGTTCCGCGGCGTGCGGATTCGTTGGACCTGCGACCCGCGCCTGCTGACGGGCACCGCCGATGTGCCGGCGGAGGCCGTGCTGCACTTCCCCGGCGGCCTGCGCGACAGCCTGCAGGAGGACATCGGCGACCAGCCGCGCGCCGTGCCGGAGGTTTGGGCCGGTGAAGCCGACCTGCCCGCCGCGGCGGACGGCAGAACCGGCGGCCGGGTCGAGTGGGCGGTCGCCTGGCTCGAAAACGCTGACGGCTTCCTGCACTCCTACTGCAACACCGTCCCCACGGCGCAGGGCGGCACGCATGAGGCCGGGTGCCGGGCGGCGCTGTTGAAAGGCCTGCGCGCTTGGGGCGAGCAGCGCGGCAACCGCCGGGTTGCCCAAGTGACGGCGGAGGACCTGCTGGGCCAGATGGCCGGCAAGCTGTCCGCCTTTGTCCGCGACCCGCAGTTCCAGGGCCAGACCAAGGAGAAGCTGACCAGCCCCGAGGCCACCCGCCTGGTCGAGACGGCGCTGCGCGACCGCTTCGACCATTGGCTGGCGGGCAACCCGGCGCAGGCCGACAACCTGTTGGCCTTCGTGATCGAGCGCGCCGAGGACCGCTTGCGCCGCCGCGAGGTGAAGGACGTGAGCCGCAAGACCGCGACCCGGCGCCTGCGCCTGCCGGGCAAGCTCGCGGACTGCACGCTGGAAAGCCGGGACGACACGGAGATTTTCCTGGTGGAGGGCGACAGCGCCGGCGGCTCCGCCAAGCAGGCGCGCAACCGCAACACCCAGGCAGTGCTGCCGCTGCGGGGCAAGATCCTGAACGTCGCCAGCGCCAGCGCCGACAAGCTGCGGCAGAATCAGGAACTCAAGGACCTGATCGAGGCGCTGGGCTGCGGCGTGGGCGATCGCTTCGACCGGGCCAAGCTGCGCTATGGCCGGGTCATCATCATGACGGACGCCGACGTGGACGGCGCGCACATCGCGTCCTTGCTCATGACGTTCTTCTATCGGGAACTGCCGGAGCTGGTGCAGCACGGGCACGTTCACCTCGAACAGCCGCCGCTGTATCGCCTGACC
>CALMAB010000644.1 GCA_937858325.1 uncultured Acetobacteraceae bacterium | reverse complement strand
GCCTCGTGCCAGGCCCGCGCCATGGCCTCATGATCGTCAGGGTGGATCACGTCGAGCCAGCCCTGGCCACGGCTTTGCTCCTGGGTCTGGCCGGTGAAGGCGAGCCATTGCGGACTGGCCCAGGTCCACAGCCCGTCGTCGCCTGAACGCCATACAAGCTGCGGGATGCCCTCGGCCAGCGTGCGGAAGCGTCCCACCTCCGCATGCAGCGCCGACGCGGCCCGCTTGGACGCGTCGATGTCGGCGATCACCGCGACCTGCCCGACGACGCGGCCTCCGCCGTCCCGGAGCGGCACAGCCGAGATGCTGGTCCAAACCTCCGTGCCCTCGTCGTCCATGTAGAGCAGCTCGATGCCCGGGACCACGCGCTCGCCGCGCAACGCGCGCGCCCCGGGAAAGTCCCGCGGCTCAAAGAGCCGCCCGTCCGGGTGCCAGGCGCGCCAGCGCGAGCACCGCGCCTCGTCCCGCGAGGGCATGACGTCCGTGGGCATGAAGCGGCGCATTTCCCGGTTCGAAAGGACAGGTTCGCCGCCGGCATCGATCACGGCGACCCCCACCGGCAAGCCCTCGAACACGGCGGCCAGCCGCGCCTCGCTGTCACGCAGCGCGTCTTCGGCAAGCCTGCGGGCGCTCACGTCCTTGGCCGCACCCAGCCATCCCGCGATCCCGCCGCGCCCGTCCAGGATCGGGACGGCGCGCGACAGCGTCCAGCCGGTCGTCCCGTCCGCACGACGCACCCGGTGCTCCAGCTCGAACATGCCCTTGGTCCGGATCGCCCGGTCGATGGCGTCCCGAACCACCCCGCGGTCGTCCGGCTGGATGTAGCGCTCCATCCAGCTTTCGGTCGGCTCGGCCGTGTCGGCGAGAAAGCCCTGACCGTCGAGCCGGTGCATCCGCGACCAGTCCGGGCTCATGCGGTAGACCACGTCCGAACTCGCGGTCACGAAGGCCCGGAAGCGCGCCTCGCTTTCGCGCAGCGCCGCCTCCGTCTCGCGGGCGCGGGTCACGTCCCGGCCGACGCAGAACCTCAGCCCCTCCTCGACGTGGGGCGCGGTGTTCCAGGCAACCCACCGGTGCCTGCCGTCCTTGCACCGCATGCGGTGCTCGAAGCCGGCGAGCGACTCGCCCGCGGCCGGGTTCGCGGCGGCTTCCGAGCGGGCGAGGTCGTCGGGGTGGACAACGGCGAGAAAGGACTGGCCCACCAGGTCCGCCTCGCTCCAGCCCAGCGTGTGCGTGAAGGCCGGGTTGACGCGCGTCCAGGTGCCGTCGCGCATCGAGACGATGCCCAGCATGTCAACCGAAAGATCGAAGAAGCGGTCGCCCGCGCGCAACGCTTCCCCCGCCCGGAACAGATCTTCGACGTCGCCCATCACGCCGCCACGCCTGCGGCGAGCAACGGCTCACGCACCTTGCGGTCGGGCTCCGGTCCCACCGTCTGGCGGAACGGCGCCCGCACCCGGCCGGCTTCATGCCTAACACCCATACGTGCTCGCCCTGTTACACTCTGCCTGGCCTGTTCCAGCACAGACCCGTATTCGCCCCAGTCTGACCGCCAGTTCCGCCGTCGGCAGGGCGCTTATGGCCACCTCCGAGCGTGTTGGCCGGCAAGCATCCGGATGGGGGCCGCACGTGGGGACAGGATGACCAAGCTGCTCCTTCACGGTTGCGGGGTCAGCTCGGCCCGGCGTCGCTGCAACAGGGCAGGGCAAGGCGGATCGTGGTGCCCCGTCGATGGCTGGTCTTGATCTCGATCTTGCCGCCGCACGTGGACGCGAAGCGGTGCGCCATCCACAAGCCGAGGCCCGTGCCCTTGCCGCGCGGCTTGGTGGTGAAGAACGCTTCCGCCGCGCGCTCGGCCACGGCCGGCGCCATGCCCGTGCCGGTGTCCGACACCGACACCTCCGTCGCGAGCTGGTCGCCCAGGCCGTCGAGCCGCGGCCTGCAGGTGCGCAGGACCACCGTGCCGCCCTCCGGCATGGCGTCGGCCGCGTTGCGCACCAGGTTGAGCAGCACGAGTTCCAGCAGCGCGGGATCAAGGCGCACCGGAAGCGGTCCTGATGCGAGTTCGGCCGCAAGCTGCACGTGCTCGTCCACCCGCGGCCCGATGGCGGCGACGAACCGGCCCACGGCCGCGTTCAGGTCCACGACCCCGACCTCAGCTTCGCCATCGCCGCCCTGGGCCTGGGACAGCACCCGCCGCGTCAGCTGGCCAGCCTGCCACGCCCCCCACTCCGCCCGCGCGAGTTGTTGCTGCCCTTGCTTGTCCAGCGGCTGGCGGCGGAGCTGTTCCAGGCTGCCCGACACCACCGTCATCAGGTTCGCCAACTCATGGGCGACGTCGGCGCCGAGGCCGTCCCGGGAAGCTGCTTCTCCCCTGACGCCACGCTGAACGGTGGCGGCATCCCGTGCGCCGGGTTGGCGGGTCATTCTCCGCACGAGCCATCCGGCCGGCAGAACCTGTTCAGGTTTATGAATGGCGGCCTGCGCCGTTTCACAGGTCGTCCATCTTCCGCTTCAATGGGCTGGATGGTTCGGTACTGCGGAGCAACATTCCGTGACGCCCGGGAACCTGGTCCTGCGCCCGCCCTTGTCGCCCCAGCGGCGGAGTGCGCGGAATGTTTGCGTTGGTCGGCTGAGCCGTGTGCATCCTGCTGGTCGAGGATGAGTGGCTGATCCGCAACATGTTCGCGGAAGAACTGGCGCTGAGTGGCTTCGCGGTGCGCGAAGCCGAGAACGGCGACCAGGCGTCCGCCCTGATCGTGGAGGACGCGACCCCATACTCCCTGCTTGCGACGGACATCCACATGCCCGGCAGCCTGGACGGCATCGGGGTTGCCCGCTTGCTGCGGACATACCGCCCAGACATCCCGGTCATCTACATGACGGGCAGGCCAGACATGCTGAACGCTTTGCAGCCTCTCGGCCCCAAGGAGGTCCTGCTCTGCAAGCCGTTCGCGTCGTCCGCCTTGCTGAGCGCGGCGCGGCGGCTGCTTGGGCAAGGCGACGGCTTTGTTTGCTGACCAGCTGCGATTCATGGGGTTGTGACTAGGCAACCACGCTCGGCCTGGCTGTCAGCTTCCTTACACGGTCGGCCGATGCCTGCAACTTAGACGGGAAACGTGCTCAGCCCAGCAGTCTCAGGTATTGCCGCCTGACGACGCCGTGGCACTCGCAGGCCGCAGCTTCGAGGCCAGGGCGGTCAACCACCGTGATGGTGCCGCTGCCGTAGCGGATCAAGCCGGCCCGCTGCAAAAGCCTGGCGGCGATCGTGACGGTGGGCCGGTGCACGCAGAGCATGATGGCCATGAACTCGTGCGTCATGGTGAACTGGTCACTGCCCGCCCGGTCGTGTGACATCAGCAGCCAGCGCGCCAGGCGCTGCTCAAGGCCGTGGTTGCCGTTGCAGGCGGCGGTCTGCGTGAGCTGGGCGCGCATGAACTCGCCATAGCGGAACAGCAGCGCACGCAGGGAGGAGTGCTCGTCCAGCGCGTGGCGGAATGCGCGGGCTTCCATGCGCAGCGCCGTGCCAGGCCCTTGCACCAAAGCCTCGACATCGGAGGTCTCGACCCCGAACACGAGCGGCAAGCCCACCATGCCCTCGCGGCCGGCCAGCCCCACCTCGGCGGACAATCCGTCCTGAAGGCGTGCGACCATCGACACCCAGCCGGCCTCCACGAAGTGGACGGCCTCGATCGCCGCTTCGGCGACGTGGAGCACCTCGCGCAGATTGAGGGCGACGGGCTGCATCCTGGGCAGCAGCTGCGCCAGCACCTCGGATGGCAAGGCGGCAAGCAGGTGGTTGCGAACTGCGGACGGATGGGGGGTAAACTTGGCCAACGCTGGCTCCTCGCGACGGACGGCGGGAGCGCTGGCCTCTCACAAGCACTCGCGACCGGGGCCGTTGCGAGTGACAGAAACGGACGTGGGACGGTGGAAGACAGGATGCAAGCCCTCGGTGGCGACCACCTGCTGATCCGAAGTCTTACGGGACCGTGTAGAAGCCGTGTTGTCACGCTGCACTTGATCGCAAGGATGCTTGTTCAGCATTTTCCAGTGCTTGAACTCTCAGGTCGTCAAACATCCTTCCGGCATAATCACCAGCACGCTGCCCTGACGTTCGTCTCCCAACGCGGCCAGGCAGTCAGCCGTCGACGGGGTGCCGCGAAGCGGATGAAGGTCAGCCCGCCGGGCCGAACAGGCGGGCGTACTCGGCTTCCGGCACCCCGTAGGACCCGCCCGCCGCCGCTTCCAGCCCGGCGCGGTCGAGAACCGTGATCCGGCCCCGCGTGTGGCGGATCAAGCCGGCCCGCGCGAGCGCGCGTATCGCCAGGGCGACGCCGGGCCGGTTCGCGCCGAGCATGTTCGACAGAAAGGGCCGGGTGAACAACAGCTCGTCCCCGTCCAGGCGGTCCCGGCTCATCAGCAGCCAGCGCGCCAGGCGCTCGTCCAGCCGACGCGTGTTGTTGGCCAGCAGCGTGTGCGCGGTCTGGGCCATGAAGGTCTGGACGTAGCGCAGCAGCACCCCGTGCAGCGCCGGGCTGTCCGCCATGGCCCGGCGCAGCGCGTCCGACGGCAGCCGCCATCCCTGCACGTCCGCCTGCACCACGGTTTCGTGCAGCTCGGCATCGGCGCCGAGCACGACGGGCAGGCCCACCATGCCTTCCCGCCCGATCATGCCGGCCTCGATGCGGCGCCGCTTGTCGGGCGCGACGGCGAGCAGGGACACGATGCCCGCCTCGGGAAACAGCACGTGCGCGACCGGACGCCCCGGCTCGGTCGGCGCTTCGCCCAGGCCCAGCGCCACCGGCTCCAGATGCGGGCGCAAGCGCGCGAGGTCGTCCGGCGCGAGGATCGCGAGCAGGCGGTTGCGGATCGGAACCGTGGAACGGGCGCCGGACGCCGTGTCAGGGGGCATGGAGGTCTCGCCGCGGGAGAAGGGGCGAGAGCACACGCGACTTCCGGCCGCCCGCGCCCTGGATCACGTGCGAGCGATGACGGACATATGGGGGATAGGGCCAGCATTGACAGTTCTTAACGGCCCCCCTTGTGAATGTTAGCTTTCCTACGTTCACGAGCCGTTCGCTGCGGCACCGCGAGGTCCCGTCATGCCCACGCCGTTCATCCGCAAGCTGGAAGCGTTCGGCCCGCTGCCCGACCGGGACAAGCGGGCGCTGCAGCAGGCCGTGGGACGCACGCGGCAAGTGGGCGCCGGCCGCGCCCTGGTGCGCGAGG
>CALMAB010000643.1 GCA_937858325.1 uncultured Acetobacteraceae bacterium | reverse complement strand
TCCTTGTAGCGGTTCAACGATAAGTCCCACCCCGCCGCTGCAATCTCCCCTTTCGGCACACAAAATCTCCGCTCCGTCCGCGCCCGTTCACGCTACGCGCCATCCCTCTCCCGCCACCGTGCCAACGCATCCGGCAGGTTGTTCTTCGCCGCCTCCGCCGGGTCCAACGCCTCCGCCGGCGCCGGCCCCAGCTTCCCCTCCGGCAGCAGCGGCGCGCGCTTGTCGTCCAGGCTCCAGCCGTCCGCCGCCATGTCGTAGAACCACACCCCGTCCGTCCCGCCGCTGTCCGTGCGGGTGAACAGCAGGATCGCCGTGGACACCCCCGCATAGGGCCGGAACGCGCCGGACGGGAGCGACACCACGCCGTCCAGCTTGTGATCCTCCACCAGCATCCGGCGCAGCGCCTGGTGCGCCTTGCTGCTGCCGAACAGCACGCCGTCCGGCACGATCACCGCCGCGCGCCCGCCGGGCTTCAGCAGGCGCAAGACCAGCGCCAGGAACAGCAGCTCGGTCTTGCGCGTCTTGACGACGCCCGTCAGCTCCTTTGACACCGTGGCCGCGTCCAAGGCGCCTGCGAACGGCGGGTTGGCCAGCACCAGCGTGTAGCGCCCGGCATCCGCCGCGTGGTCCTGCGCCAGGCTGTCGCGATACCGGATGTCCGGGTTCTCCACCCCGTGCAGCAGCATGTTCATGCTGCCGATGCGCAGCATGGTGCCGTCGAAGTCGAAGCCGTGGAACATGGCGTGGTGGAAGTGCTCGCGCGCCGGTCCGGCCATCAGGCTGCGGCCATGGTGCGCCCGCACGTGTTCGCCCGCCGCGACCAGGAAGCCGCAGGTGCCGCAGGCCGGGTCCACCACCACGTCGCCCGGCCCCGGCGCCGTCATCGCCACCATGAGCTGGATGATGTGCCGCGGCGTGCGGAACTGCCCGTTCTGCCCGGCGGTCGCGATCTTGCCGAGCATGTACTCGTACAGGTCGCCCTTGGTGTCGCGGTCCTCCATCGGCACCCGGTCGATCATGTCCACCACGCGGGACAGCAGCGCCGGGGTGGGAATGGTGAACCGGGCGTCGCGCATGTGGTGGGCATAGGTCGAGCCGTCGCCGCCCAGGGTGCGCAGGAAGGGGAACACGTGCTCGCCCACGACCTCGTGCATCTCGGGGGCCGCCAGGTTCTTGAAGCGGGACCAGCGCAGCTCGGCATAGGGCCGCCCGCGCGGATCGGTGCCGTCCGGGAAGATGCGCTTGTTCATCGGCTGCCTGGTGCGGGCGGCCTTGCTTTCTTCCAGCGATTGCAGGTCGTCCAGCCGGCGGATGAACAGCAGGCAGGTGATCTGCTCGATCACTTCGAGCGGGTTGGAAATGCCGCCGGTCCAGAACGCGTTCCAGATCTGGTCAACCTGGCTGCGCAGCTCGCCGGTCAGCATGGCGGCTGGGTTCCGTGCAGAGCGCCAAAGGTTGCATAGAGCCGCATAGCGATCCCGTCCTCGTTGAGAAGATCAGCATGGCACGACCAGCGACATGGGGAAAGCTGCAACGCAGGGTTGGCCGGAAGGGTGGGAGCACCATCCGCAACTCACCAAGGCGGGAACGGATCGGAAAGGAGAAAGGGGCATCCTGACAGCGAGCGCCGGCAATTGGATTGGCACAGCCCGGCGGCTCAGGATAGGTCCCATGCGATGCCGGCGGCTGTTTGCGTCCATCGTTTCTGCCTCATTGCGAGGCGCGCAGCGACGCGGCAATCCAGGAAACCGCCCGCACAACGTTCGTCCTCTGGATCGCCGCGCTGCAAGGGCGGCTCGCAATGACGGAAGGGGCGAAGCAAGGGGCCGTTGGCATGGCCCCACCGGGGGCGGACCATGGCCCCGTGACCGGGGCCTGTGGAAGCGGTTCTTAAGCAGCCGTTCCCTGGATGTGCAGGTAGCTGCCTCCATTGGTGGAGTCGTTGCCGAAAGACACCCCCAGGCGCCCGTTGCCGAGGTCCGCCTTGCCGTATCCCGGCAGGGTCAGCGAGGCAATCGGCTTGCCTTGCTCGATGACGTGCAGCGTCAAGCCCTTGAACCCGGCCGCACCCTGGTCGTCCTCCCAGTCCAACGTGGTGGCCGAGGGCGTCACGCCGTAGATCGTGGCGGCGTCGCCCTCTTGGAAGTTGCGCACCGTGCTCCAGGTGTCGGCAGTGGCGGCGCGGCTGTCGATGAACACCGTATCGACGCTGTTGCCGAAGGCGCTGAGGACGACGAAGTTGGACCCGGCGCCGCCGTCCGCCACGTTGGTGCCGCCGCCGGCGCCGCCGAACAAGCTGAGGTCGATGGCGTCGTTGCCCGACCCGGTGTGGATGAAGTTGTTTGGCTTGGTCGCCGTGATGTTCACGTTGTCGGTCGTGACCGTGACGAACTGGTTCTGCACCGTGGCCACCGGGCCATTGTAGGCTTGGCCGTCCTGCCAATCCGACACGCCGGTGGTGACGTTCGTCACGAGGTACTGCTCGACGCCGCTGGCCGGCGGCGGCTCGACCACCGTGACCGGCGGCTTCGCGGCGGCGGGCGTGAACAGCTTGGCATCCGCTTGCAGGCTGCCGAGAAGCGAGGGGTATTCCGTTTTCACGCCGAACAACTGTACGTTCAGGCCGATGCTGTCCGCCGAGCCGGCGCCCAGCAGAAGGACGTTGATGCTGCCGGCAACGCGGGTCAGGTCGAAAACCGTTTGCGCCTCAACCGAAGCGGTTGTTTGGCCGTCTGCCAACAGGGATGGGTCAACCGTCGCGGTTTCGAGCTGTTCCAGCACGGCGACGAGGTCGGCCGGCGGGCCGCCGGTTCTGCTGAACACGACGTTGCCGATGCCGTTTGGGCCGTAGCACTTCGGCAAGTTCAGCATGTCCTGAATTGCCAGGCTGTGGATCACGTCGGCGTTGCTGTCGGATGGCACGCTTGGTTCTCGCCTCACCGTGTCATGCCGAGATAGCAATATTGTCTTGACAAAACAACGTACTTCGCAGCCGGTTGGCAGAGACCTGCCAACCGTGGATCGTGCGCGTCATCCGGGCAACCCGCCAGCGGCCACAATGCGCGCAGCTAACGGTGCAACTTCGACCTGAGTCTGATGATCTCATTATGGCGAATAACCGGCAGGCGCGGGGATTTGGCCGGGGGCAGTATCCGGCTCTTCCACGTTGCCGCCGGCAGGTTGTGAGGACTTGCAAAGGTCATTGCGGCTAGCAAGCGGATTGGGTCCCGACGTACGTTGCAAGCAGCCAGGGAGGGCAAACAAGAGTTAACAGGACCTAGCTTGACGGTATGTGTCCAACGTCGGTTAGTCATTGGCATGACCTCAATGCTGCGCCTGGTGTCTGCCCTGTGCCTTTTCGCCGGCCTGCTGTCCGGTTGTGCATCCCGGTACAACGAGGCGCCTCAGGATGCCGTGATCTCGACCGCGGCCGACGCGCCTGGCTTTCTGATTGTGGGCTTGGCGGAGGAGAACGCCGGCTCTGGCCTGACCCACGCCGCGCTGT
The DNA here is from genome assembly GCA_937858325.1 of uncultured Acetobacteraceae bacterium. Lineage (GTDB taxonomy): Bacteria > Pseudomonadota > Alphaproteobacteria > Acetobacterales > Acetobacteraceae > CAHJXG01. The sequence continues at coordinate 3,652 of CALMAB010000643.1, read as the reverse complement.
TGCTTGGCCTTGCGTTGCGGCGTGAAGACGGCACGACGGCCACCATGAACCGCAATGGATGCGGCAGCTTTGACGGCGTCTATGGCAGCAAGCCCTGCGACTTGACCAAGCTGGACTGGCAGGTGCTGCAAGTGCAGCCCGGCCTATGGCGCCCTGCCGCCGCGGCTGAGGCGACCAAAACCATTCTCGGCAGCAAGCTGGTTCGCGCTGCGCTTCCGCCGGGTCCGCTGATCAAGGTCGGTCCCGGCGAGGTCGTCTATATCGGTGACTACGTTCTGTCTGCCGATTATGACGCGCCGGCGGTTCTCGTCCGCCGGCATGAACGCGACGACGCAGCGGCGCAACGAACTCTTGCTGCCTATTCAGGGCTGCGAAATGCCCAGATTGTGTATCGTGACCCGACAGCCGGAGCTGCCGCACGGTGACGCCGCCGAGGCTGCCGATTGGGCGTAGTCCGTAGCTGAGTAGGAGGTCTGGGGAGCAAGCGAACAGAAGATTGATGTAAAGCCGTGTCGCGCCGGCCGCGGCCTGGCACAGCCAGGGGATCAGCCCAGACGTCCGCTCAGGCTCTTACCGTAAGTTTTCGCACGGATGCTGCCAGCGGGCCAAGTAGGTCACTGATCGGTTTCCTAATTTGTTCCAGACGGTCGGACACGCGCATCAGTCGGCAGCCGGTGTGCGCCCGGCCCCATGTGCGGGAAGACGCTTGCTCATGTACACGGCCATGCCAAGCTGTGGATGCACCTCCTCGCGATCCACCTGATACCCGATGCGGCCGTAGAGCCGCAGGTTGTCGGTGAAGCGCCCGTTCGTGTAGAGCCGCGTTTCTCCATGTCCGAGCGCTTCTGCAACTTTTTCGGCGTGCGCCAGCAGGAGGCGGCCGAGCCCCTGGCCCTGGAACGCGGGCGCGACCGCGACGTTCACGATCAGCAGGTGGTCTGCTTCCGGCCGCGTTTCGATCAACCCCACGAGCCTGCCGCCGTCGTGCAGCAGGTCCACCATGTGGTCACGCACAGCCGCGTCGTAGTCCGCGGTCATCGGCCTCGGCTCGCGGCCGATGACCTCAACCCACTTGGCATAGGCTGCGCGCGTCAGATCGCGAATGGATTCGGCGTCGCCCGGCGCGGCGCGGCGAACTTCGGGGCGCCTCTCTTGTGCCGAAGGCTGGCCGTAGGTGGGATCGGGGTTCTTAAGATCGTTGTTTCTCAAAACGTTCTCCTGACGTTTGGGCAAAGAAAAACCCCCGGAGCCAGGGGCTGCGGGGGTTCAGGGATGCGGCCAGGGACCGCTCTGACCAGAGTCGCCTACGACAGGGCAGGCAACATCAAGGAGGGGCCAATCTGCACGCAGCCACGAAAGCCGCCGCTGGGGAGCAGCGTCGGCGTCGGTTCGCAGCAGTGAGGCACAGAAGACCCATGTCTTGAGCTTAGAAGCACCGCTCCATGACGGTCAACAGGAACGACCGAGGCCTGTACCACCTCGTCAAACGACCGGACACCGTTGGTGAATTCGGGCTTTCCCGTCCGTTCAAGGCGCCGCCGGCCCCATAGAGCCTGCTTTGCCCGTGTCGAGAACGCGTCCCTTCAGCCTCCGATGCGCGTCGTGCCGGGTCGGACATATTCGCCAACGGCGTCGGGTCGTTTGATGGACGCCGTAAGTTCCGGCACCGGTCAAGCACAGCGGCCGCAGATGGCCAATCTGCGTAGCTCCGTGGTCCTCGGGTCCTGTAGCGCGGCAGTTCGTGCGGCGGTGTCGTCAAGGCCCGCACTCCCGGGTTTGCCTACTCCGACTTAGATTGGAACGCCCGGCGCTCGACTTCGATGAACGCACCGATCATGGCGCGGTAGGCCGCTTCGGCAACCTGCGGTTCCAACCCGGCCTCGTCGGCAAGGCCGCGCACCTTGGCGATGACCTGCTCGACGCGCTTGGGTGCTTCCACATCCGCATGTGACGTTTTGAAACGGGCGGCCTGCTGCACGAAGCCACCGCGCTCCGCCATCAAACGAATGATGCCGCGGTCAAGGCGGTCGATGTTGGCACGGACCTCATCAAGTGATTGCACTTCCATCTCTCACCCTTTCCGATTGCCTTCATGTCTTCTACCGGAACGGCCCTGGCACTCAGCATCAATCAATACTCAGCATCGTCATTCCAGCTACAATACGTTACGTTACGCACTAAGCCTGTTCGCGCTTTCTGGTCGCAGGCCTTTTGACGAACAAGCGATGATCCCGGCCTTCGCAGCCCATCTTCGATTGCCGGACAGGTCATGTACTCAGGACAATACATACCTCTGCCCCGAACCGCGGGTGGACCCAGCTTGATCCCGGCGACTGACGCGTTGCGGTCCGCAGTTGACGTTCCGGCCATCGTAGCCTTTGATCCCCCGCATGACGACGCGCGTCCTTGCTTCCGGCTCCTATCACCCGCCGCTCCCCTAGCGGCAGGGAAGTTCGTCATCCCTCAACCGCTGCTTCGTCAGCGGCTGGACCAGGCAAGGCGCCGCTCGCTGGCAGCCCGGCAAAGGTCCAGGCCATGTCCAGCACCAGCGTTCCAGCATCCCGCCCATCCCTGGGCATCATCGGCTTCGGCGCGTTCGGGCGCCTGATGGCCCGGCACCTGCGGCCGCACTTCCGATTGTGCGCCCATGACCCCGCCCTGCCACCCGGCCACTGCGTAGACGGGGCCGTGCTGGACAGCCTGGCCGCGGCGGCAGAATGCCCGGTCGTGGTGCTGGCGGTGCCGGTCAGCCGCCTGGCGGACACGGTGCGGGCGATCGGGCCGCACCTGCAGCCGGGCGCCCTCGTGCTGGACGTGGGGTCGGTCAAGGTGGTGCCCGCGGACATCATGCGGCGCGGGCTGCCGGCGCATGTCGGGATCGTGGCCACGCACCCGCTGTTCGGGCCGCAAAGCGCCCGGAACGGGATCGCGGGGCTGAAAGTCGCGGTGTGCCCGGTCCGGGGCGGGGACGGCCCCCGCGTGGGGGCCTTCCTGCGTCGGGCGCTCGGCCTGCACGTCGTCATGACCACGCCCGACGCCCACGACCGGGAAGCGGCGGTGGTGCAGGGCCTGACGCACCTGATCGCCAAGGTGCTGGTGCAGATGGAGCCGCTGCCGGCGCGCATGACGACGCGGAGCTTCGACCTGCTGATGCAGGGCGTCGCCATGGTGCGGCACGACGCGCCGGAGGTGTTCGAAGCCATCGAGCAGGCCAACCCGTATGCGCGCGAGGTGCGGCGGCGCTTCTTCGACTTGGCCTCGAAGCTGGATGCGGAGCTGGAAGGTGATCTGCCATGGGGTTGCGCCCCGCACCCTCCCTGAGCCGGCCCAGCAAGCCCCTTGGCAGGTGGCTGGACGGGACAGGCCGCTTTCAGCGCAGCCCACGCCACAAGCGTTCGCCCCCACGCGCCAGCAGGCCGGCGAAGAAGCAGGCCCGGAAGGGTTCGGGCCGCACCCGCGCGCGCAGCCGTCCGCCCAGCGCCATGCCCGCAAGCGCCGGCAGCACGGCCAGCAGCGACGTGCCTGTGGCGGCGAGCGGCAACGCGCCGTGCAGGGCGAGGCCGGCCGCGAGCGCGAGGGTGGAAACGGTGAAGGACAGGCCGAGCGCCTGCACCAGGTCGTCCCGCTCCAGGCCGAGCGAGCCGAGGTAGGG
>CALMAB010000642.1 GCA_937858325.1 uncultured Acetobacteraceae bacterium | reverse complement strand
CCTGCCACCCCGGCTGCCGCCGCAAATGGCGACGACGCGTCCCGCCGCTCACCGTCCAAAGTACGCCCGTGCCGGCCCAGACCATGCACTTGAGCAGGCCGCGGCGGGACGCGTCGTCGCCATTTGCGGCGGCAGCCGGGGTGGCAGGGCAGTGAAGCGCTTCGTCCATGGTGTTTGCTCCGTGGTGGCGGGTGGTTCCGCAGTGCAGACCGGAGCAGGCGGCGGGTTGTTCTGGCTGGGGTGAGATTTTCTTGGAGCAAGACGGACCGGATGCCGGGACCGGGGGCGCGGTGACGACGCCCCCGGTTTGTCGCGGTCAGCCCCGGGGAAGCCCGCGCAGGCCCTGCGAGGCGAGGCGCGCACGCTCCTCGCGTGCGGCAAAGTAGCGCGCGGCTCGTTGCGCCTGCGTGTAGGCGACCGTGCCCTCCATCGCCCCGCGGGGCAGTGAGTTGGCGGTCTGGGCGGACACGTCGCCGTTGCCCGGCAGGATAAGGTTTTCACCGGACACCACGGGCACGGGTCGGGCCGCCGCGGCCGGGTAGGCCTCGCTGCCGCCTTGGGCCAGCGCGGAACCGCCCAAGGCAAAGGTGAGCGCGGCGGCGACAGCCGCGAAACTGATTTGGTTCATGGAAGCCTCCTTGATTGGGGCCGGGCCTCGTCGTGGCCTTGCGGCGCCCTTGGGTTCGGCAACACGGCGTTGCCGCGGTGATGACCGGAGGAAGCCGCCAGTTATTCGCATCGCGGGCGAGGGGATCGCGCCGCCGGCATCCCTTCGATCAACGGAAACGCGACCCCGCCGGAACCGAGACCATGGCGCGCCGCCGCCGATGGTCCCACCATCCGCGCGCACCGAAGCAGGACCCGCTCATGCGTACCATACGGCCGTCCTTGAACGCACTCCGGGCTTTTGAAGCGGTTGCCCGGCTGCGCAGCATGTCGGCCGCCGCCGGGGAGCTCGCCGTCACCCATGGCGCGATCAGCCGGCACGTGAAGAGCCTGGAAGACACGTTCGGGCTGCCTTTGCTGCAGCGGGACCCGCGCAGCGTCCACGCCACGCCGGAGGGCGCGCGGTTGGCGGCGGAGCTGTCCGGCGCTTTCGCCTTGATCGAATCGGCCGTCGCGCAACTGCGCCCCGGCCCGCTGACCCTGTCCTGCTCGGCCACGATCATGATGTATTGGCTGATCCCGCGCCTTGGCGACTTCCACAGCCGTCATCCCGAGATCGAGCTGCGCTTCAACATGAACTACGACCGCATCGACTTCATCCGGGACGAAATCAGCGTGGCGATCCGCAACAGCATGATCGAACCGCCCAAGGACGTCGTCATCCAGGACGCCATTGCGGAGTGGATCGGTCCGGTCTGCTCGCCGGAGTACCTTGAGGGCGCCGGGTTGCGCTCGCCCGCCGACTTGTCCCGCTGCCGGCTGCTCGCACCGAAGACCCGCATGGGCGCTTGGACGGAGTGGACGGGCGCCTGCCAGGAAAACCTCTCGCTTTCGCCCCAGCAGGCCTACGAGCACTATTACCTCTTGATACAGGCCGCGTGCTGCGGCTTGGGCGTGGCCATCGTGCCCAAGCTTCTTGTTCTCGATGACCTGCGGTCGGGCAAGCTGGTCGCGCCGTTCGGCTTCGTCCTCGGCCCGCACAAGCTTGTTCTTTGGATCGCCCCGCATCTGAGGACGCGACCCGACACGGGCGCGCTCACCGCTTGGCTGGTCGCCGAGTTGCGGCAATGGGGCACGCAGGAAGCAGCCGCCGAGGTCCCAGACCGCGCCCGGCCGGAGTGCCGCCCCGGACGGGTGAAGTTTCCTCACAGGTGACGGACAATAAATCGTTTGTAAGCGCCCGGAACTTCACACAAGAATTCGTCCGGAGGTCATGTTTGCGCCCCGGTCGCAAGGGTCTGCGCAACCGAGGGCATCGACCAAGTTCAGCACCGAGTTCAAAGCCGAGGCACGTGCCGACATGGCCGTGCCCAAAAGGGAGGGAACCCAATGAGTTCAGGTCGCTCCACGCTGCGCATTCTCGCTTTGGGCTGCACCGCATTGGCCGGGCTGCTCGGCGCGCCGGCGCGGGCGGGGGAGGTCACGCAGGAGCGGCTGCTCAACGCCGACAAGGAGCAGGCCAACTGGATCCAGCACCACCGCACCTACAACGCGCAGCGCTTCTCGCCGCTCAAGGAGATCAACGCCGGCAACGTCAAGGGGCTGAAGGTCGCCTGGACCATGGCGCTGGGCGGCGTGGAGGGCGGCGGCATCTGGACGCACGGCGGTTTGGAAGGCACGCCCATCGTCGAGGACGGCATGATGTTCGTGACCGACGGCTGGGGGTCCGTGTACAAGATCGACACCCGCGGCGGGCAGGGCAAGCTGTTGTGGAAGATGGACCCGAAGACCGACCACGACTGGGCCGGCGCCGTGGCCTGCTGCGGGGTGGACAACCGCGGCGTCGCGTTGTGGGGCGACCAGGTGATCTCGCACACGCTGGACGGGCGCCTGGTCGCGACGGACAAGAACACGGGCGAAGTATCCTGGCAGCGGCAGGTGGCTGACCCTGACAAGGGCGAGGTGATCACCGGTGCGCCCTTGATCGTGAAGGGGCTGGCGATCACGGGCGTTGCCGGGGCGGAGTATGGCATCCGCGGCTGGCTCGCGGCGACCGACCTTAAAACCCAAAAAGAAGTGTGGCGCACCCATACGGTGCCTGTGGGCAACGAACCCGGCGCCGACACCTGGAAGGACCGCAACACCGCCCAGAACGGCGGCGGCTCCACCTGGGTGACAGGCTCCTACGATCCCTCGACCAACACGCTGGCCTGGGGCGTCGGCAACCCCGGCCCGGACTGGGACAGCGCGCACCGGCCCGGCGACAACCTTTACACCGACAGCACCCTCGGCCTCGACCCCGACACCGGCAAGATCAAGTGGCACTTCCAGCACACGCCGAACGACCCCTACGACTACGACAGCGTGTCGGAAAAGGTGCTGGTGGACACGCAGGTGGACGGGCGGCCGAGGAAGCTCGCCGTCACCGCGGACCGCAACGGGTTCGCCTACGCCCTGGACCGCGACACCGGCGAGTTCGTTTGGGGCACGCCCTTCGTCAAGCGCGTGACCTGGACCAAGGGGCTGAACCCGGAAACCGGCAAGCCCGTGGAATACGACCCGAACCTGCCGGTGCAGAAGTACAACCCGGCCGTGACGCCCGCGCGCGACAACAAGGTGGTCCAAATCTGCCCCGGCAACATGGGCGGCAAGAACTGGCCGCCCACCGCCTACCACCCGCAGGCCGGGCTTTGGTACATTCCGGTGATCGAAAGCTGCAACACGCTCACGATGGAGGAAACCAAGCCGGACTCGTTCAAGCCGCGCGAGTTCTACACCGGCGGCGGCCCGAGCATCCACGAGCGGATACCCGGCAGCGTCACCGCCATCGACGTGTCCACGGGCAAGGTCGTCGGCAAGGCCGATACGACCTACCCGATGCTGGGCGGGCTGCTGGCCACCCCGGAACTCGTGTTCGCCGGGTCGCCGGACGGCGAGATGATGGCGCTGGACGCCAAGTCGCTGAAGAAGCTGTGGTCGTTCAACACCGGTGCAGGCATCACCGCGCCGCCGATGGCCTTCGCCGTGGACGGCAAGCAGTACATCGCCGTCCTGGTCGGCATCGGCGGCGCGTGGGACAAGTGGAACATCGCGGGGACGCCGGAGCTGAAAGCGATTGCGCCCAGCTCGATGCTCTACGTCTTCGCGCTCTGACCCACTCTCCCAAGCGGAAAGGGAAGAAACGATGACCAAGATCGCGCTGCTCGGCGCCGGCGGCAAGATGGGCGTGCGCCTCGCCACCAACTTCGGCGGCTCGCGCTTCGAGGTGGACCACGTGGAGGTGTCCGAAGAAGGCCGCGGGCGCCTCAAGGCTGCGACCGGCGCCGAGTGCGTCGAGCAGGACCGCGCGCTGGCCGGGGCCGACGTGGTGGTGCTGGCGGTGCCCGACCGGCTGATCGGCAAGATTGCCCACGGCATCATCGACAAGGTGCGGCCCGGGACGGCGCTCGTCGTGCTCGACGCCGCGGCGCCCCACGCGGGCGAGATGCCGCGGCGGGAGGACGTCACCTATTTCGTCACCCACCCCTGCCACCCGCCGATCTACAACGACGAGACCACCGAGGAGGCCAAGCAGGACTTCTTCGGCGGGATCACGGCCAAGCAGCACATCGTTTGCGCCCTGATGCAGGGGCCGGAGGAGCACTACGCGCTGTGCGAGGAGGTGGCGCGCACCATCTACAAGCCGGTGATGCGGGCGCACCGCTGCACGGTGGAGCAGATCGCCATCCTGGAGCCGGCGCTCTCGGAAACCGTGGCGATCACGATGTGCCTGGCGCTGCGCGAAGCCGCGGACGAGGCGGCGCGCCGCGGGGTGCCGCACCAGGCGGCCATCGACTTCGCGCTGGGCCACATCAACATCGGCCTCGCCATCGCCTTCGGCGTCTTTCCCGAAGGCCGCTTCTCCGACGGCGCGCTGCGCGCCATCGAGTTGGCCAAGCCGCAGATCTTCAGGGACGGCTGGCTCGACCGGGTGTTCGCGCCCGAAGCCGTGATGCAATCGGTCCGGGACATCTGCGCACCCCCAAAGGCGGCAGGAGAACCGCCCCGGCAGGAGGACCGGGCAAGCGGAGCGCCCCCCTAGGGCGTCAGCTTGCGCACGGCCTCCTGCACCGCCATCCCGGCCGCCGCGCCGCGCGCCGCGGCGGCGGCGTTCACGCGCGACAGCAGGCCGTGCGCCCACATGTCGGCGGCGTCCCCGATCCGTCCGCTCTCGTGGCCGACCGCGCAGGCCGGGACGCCCTGCGCGTCGAGCATCGCAAGCCCGGCGACGCCGGCCTCGTCCTTGCCGATCCCGGCGTCGTTGAAGAACACGGCCGTGAGCGGCACCGCGAGCGCGAACTCCCCGGAACTTTGCCCTCCGTGGGACGCGGACACGACGATGGCGCCCGCGTCCCCCTGTTCCACCTTGGTGATCGAGTCCATCAGGATGACCGGGCGGTCGCCCGCGTGCGTGACGGTTTCCTTGAGCATTCGTTCCTCCCTCCGGGCCGGCCCGCCGCGGCGCCCGGCTCCACGCCCTATATCGCCGCGTCCGCCGCCGGGGCGTCAAGCTGGACACGGGGAGCCGCACGGTGAGCGACCCGGTGCGGATCGAGGCCGACTACCTGATCGAGACCGCCCACGACCCGCGCGCGGCGGCGGAGGCAATCGCCGGGGAGCAGTCGAGCGGCACCTTCGTGCCGGTCCCGGGGGAAACGCCGGAGCTGAAAGCGCGGGCGGCGGCGCGCATCGAGGCGCTTGACGTGCTGGGCGAGGTGCCGCACCCCTCGCTGCCGGGCGCGCGGCCACCCCGTGCAGGGGAGGGGGCCGTTTGGCGCCAAGCCCGCGCCACCCTGTCCTGGCCGCTCGACAACCTTGGCCCCTCATTGCCCAACCTGCTCGCGACCGTCGCCGGCAACCTGTTCGAGCTGGGCCAGCTTTCGGGCTTGCGCCTGCTCGACATCCGGCTGCCCGCGGCCTTTGCCGAAGCGTACCCAGGCCCGCGCTTCGGGGTCGCCGGCACGCGGCGCTTGGCGGGCGTCGAGGGGCGTCCGTTGATCGGCACCATCATCAAGCCGAGCGTCGGCCTCGGGCCGGAGGACACGGCGTCGCTGACCCGGACGCTGTGCGAGGCCGGGATCGACTTCATCAAGGACGACGAACTGCAGGCCGACGGCCCCGGCTGCCCGTTCGAGGCCCGCACTCGGGCGGTGCTGCGGGTCGTCAACGCCCATGCGGACCGCACCGGCAAGAAGGTGATGTATGCGCTGAACATCACCGGCGAACTCGACGAGATGCGCCGCCGGCACGATTTGGTGCTCACTCTCGGCGGCACCTGCGTGATGGCCGGGCTGAACTCGGTCGGGCTGGTCGGCATGATCGAGTTGGGCCGCTTCGCGCAGCTGCCGATCCACGCCCACCGCAACGGCTGGGGCGCCTTGTCCCGGCACCCGGCGCTCGGGTGGTCGTATCCCGCCTGGGCGAAGGTCTGGCGGCTGGCCGGCGTGGACCACATGCACGTCAACGGCTTGGCCAACAAGTTCTCGGAGGACGACGCCAGCGTGATCGAGTCGGCGCGGTCCTGCCTGACGCCGATGTTCGAGGACAAGCCGTGCCTGGTGATGCCGGTGTTCTCCTCCGGCCAGTCGGCCAGACAGGCGCCCGGCACCTTTGCGGCGCTGCGCTCCACCGACCTGATCTTCGCCGCCGGCGGCGGGATCATGGCCCACTCGGACGGGCCGGCGGCCGGGGTGGAGGCCCTGCGCGAGGCCTGGGACGCCGCAATCGACGGCGTGCCGTTGGCGGAGCGCGCCCGGGCGCACCCCGCGCTGGCGCGGGCATTGGGCGGCACGCCGTGAGCGCGCGTGCCCTACCGGACGGCCTGTTGCTGGCCTTTTACGGGGACGACTTCACCGGCTCCTCGGCCGCGATGGAGGTCACGGCGTTTGCCGGGCTGCCGACGGTGCTGTTCCTGGATACGCCGACGCCCGAACGGCTTGCCCGCTTCGCCGGATATCGCGCGGTCGGCATCGCCGGCGTGGCCCGGTCCCAGGACCCGGCCTGGATGGACCGGCATTTGCCGCCGGTGTTCCAGGCCCTGCGCGGGCTGGGCGCCCCGGTCGCGCAATACAAGGTCTGCTCCACCTTCGATTCGGCGCCGCACGTCGGTTCCATCGGGCGCGCGATTGACCTCGGTGCGCCGATCCTCGGCGGGACTTGGCACCCCCTCCTGGTCGCCGCGGCGGACATGGGCCGGTATCAGGCGTTCGGCAACCTGTTCGCGGCCGTCGCCAGTGTCGGCTACCGGCTCGACCGGCATCCCACCATGTCGCGCCACCCGGTGACGCCGATGGACGAGGCCGACCTCCGGCTCCATCTGGCCAAGCAGACCGGCAAGCGCGTCGGGCTGGTTGATTTTGTCGCCATGAAGCGCGGCGAGGCGGACGCGGCGCTGGCGCGCGAGCGGGTGGGCGGCGCGGAGATCGTCTCGCTCGACGTGCTCGACGGGGAAACGCTGGCCGAGGCCGGCCGGCTCATCTGGGAGCATGGGGACGACCGCGTTTTCGCCATCGGCTCGCAGGGCCTGCAGCAGGCGCTCGTTGCCCATTGGCGGTCCGCCGGATTGCTCGACGCGCCCCGGACCGAGTTCCGCGTCTCCTCGGCTCAGCGCATCGTGGGCGTGTCCGGGTCGTGCTCGCCCGTGACGGCCGGCCAGATCGCGTTTGCGGAACGCGCCGGGTTCAGGACCATCCGTCTCGATGCGGCGCGGGCGGTGGACGCGGCGGCGTGGGAGCGCGAACTTGGCCGGGCGGGCGACCGGGCGCTTGCCGCGCTGGGAGAGGGGCAAGACCCGCTCGTTTTCACCGCGTCCGGCCCCGCCGCCCCGGCGGTGGCCGGGTGCCGCTCCGCGGGCGCGGCG
>CALMAB010000641.1 GCA_937858325.1 uncultured Acetobacteraceae bacterium | reverse complement strand
TGCCAGAGCCGCACCACGGCGCCGGGCGCGATGGCGGGCGCGTCGCGGCTCTGGCAAAGGCACTTCGCCTCGGTGCCGCCCTGGGCGTGGAGCAGGAACGTCGAGGTCGCGCCGGCGTACACGGTCTGCCGCAGGGTGGCATCGACGACGTTGAACCCTTCGGGCGCGGCCGGGCCGGCAAGGATGAGCGTCCGTTCGGGCCGCACTGCGACCGACACGGGGGCGCCGTCGGGCGACAGCGGGCTGGCGGCGCGGAGCAGCCCGTGCGGCGTCGCGATCCCGCCGCCGCGGACGATGCCCGCGAAGATGTTGGCATCTCCCAGGAAGGTGGCGGCGAACAGGGTCGCCGGCTGCTCGTAAACCTCCGCAGGCTCGCCTTCCTGCACGATCTTTCCTTTGTCGAGAATGGCGATCCGGTCGGACAGCGTCAGGGCCTCCTCCTGGTCGTGGGTCACGAAGATGGTGGTGAGGCCGCTGTCGCGCTGGATGCGGCGCAGCTCGACCTGCATGGTCTGGCGCAGGCGGCGGTCGAGCGCCGACAGGGGCTCATCGAGCAGCAGCACCCGGGGCTTGGTCACGATGGCGCGCGCCAGGGCGACGCGCTGCTGCTGGCCGCCGGAAAGCTGCTTCGGGCGGCGGGCGTCGAAGCCCTGCAGCTCCACGAGTTCGAGCACCCGCGCCACCTCGGCCCTCGCGGCGGCGCCCCGGACGCCGCGGCGCTTGAGGCCGTAGGCCACGTTCTCCGCCACCGACATATGTGGGAACAAGGCGTTGGACTGGAACACCATGCCAATCCGGCGCTTCCACAACGGCGTGTGGGTGACATCGGCGCCACCGATGGTCACGGTGCCGGCGTCCGGCGCTTCGAAGCCGCCTATGATGCGCAGCAGCGTCGTCTTGCCGGAGCCGGACGGCCCGAGCAGGCTTGTGAACCGGCCATCCATGAAGCGCATGTCCACGGCGTCGAGCACCCGGGCGGCGCCGAAGCTCTTGGCGATGCCGCGGACCTCAACGCCGTTCAACGGTCCCGATCCGGGTCAGCGCGGCGAACACCAGGAACAGCCCCACCGAGGCACCGAGCAGGATGGTGGAAACCGCGTTGATCTCGGGCGTGAAACCCTTGCGGATCGCGGAGTAGATCTCGACCGGCAACGTGGCGACGCCGGGCGCGGCCAGGAAATACGACACGACGAACTGGTCAAGCGACACGGCAAAGGCGAACAGCGCCGCCGCGATGAGGCTCGGGGCGAGCAGCGGCAGCGTGACGGCCCAGAAGACGTGCAGCGGCGTCGAGCCGAGGCTCATCGCGACCTCTTCAAGGTCGGCGCGGAGCGCGGCGAGGCCGGTTCCCACCACCAGCACCACGTAGGGGATCGCCAGGGCGACGTGGCCCAGGATCATGGCGTGCAGGCCCCGGCCGATGCCGGTCCAGAAGAAGAACACCAGCATGGCGGTGCCGGTGATGAGCCAAGGGATGGCGATGGGCGGCAGGAGCAGCAGACGCAGCAGCGGCTTGCCCCGGAAGCTCCGGCGCGACAGCGCCAGGGCCGCCATCGTCCCCAGCACGGTCGCCGCCCCGGCGGTGACAAGCGCCACGAGCACGCTGTTGCGGGTGGCCGCGATCAGCCGGTCGTTGCCGGCCAGCTCGGAGAACCAGTGCAGCGTCGGCGAGAACGGTAGCGCGTAAAGGTCCGATGCGTTGAAGCCCATCAGCACCATCACGGCGATGGGGGCGTAAAGGAACAGCAGCACGAGCGCGAGGAAACCACGGCCGAGCGCGGTCATGCGGCAAGCCGTTCGCGCAGCACGCCCGAGCACGCCGCAAAGATCGCCAGCACCACGCCCAGCATCGAGAAGGACAGGGCGGAGCCGAGCGGCCAGTTGTAGGCTTGGGTGAACTGGTCCTCGATCACCGTCCCCATGGTGACGCCGATCCGGCCGCCGAGGATGCGGGGTTCCATGAAGCTGCCGATGACGGGCACAAAGATCAGGATCGACCCCGAGACCAGACCCGGCAGCGCGAGCGGCAGGACCACGGTGGCGAAGACGGTCGGCAGCCGTGCGCCCAGGCTGCGCGCCGCGTCGATCAGCGCGTCGTCGATGCTGGCCACCGCCAGGTAGCAGGTGAGGATCATGTAGGGCAGGTAGGCGTGGACGAGGCCGATCACGACCGCCGGGAAGCTGTAGAGCAGCCCCGCCGAGGCCGCGCCCGGCGCCGCCAGATGCACGAGGTCGTCAAGGATGCCGCCCTGCCGCAGCAGCATCGTCCAGGAGAAGACGCGCACCAGGCCGTTGGTCCAGAACGGCAGGATGGTCAGCAGGAACACGGTCTGCCGCACGCGCCCCCGCGTGGCACGGGCGATGGCAAGGGCTGCCGGCAGGCCCACGGCGGCGCAAATCCCGGTCGTCCAAAAGCCCAGGCGCAGCGAGGTCCAAGCAACGCCAACGAGGTAGGGCCGCGTCACGAAGGCAAGATAGTTGTTGGTCGTGAACACCAGCGGCGCCTTGGACCCGAACGGGTTGGTCTTGAGAAAGGAGAAGACCAGCATGGCCCCAAGGGGCAGGAACACGGACACGAGCAGCCAGCCGTAGGCGGGCAGGAGCAACGCCGCGGTGGCGAGCCATGGCCTGCTCCGCGGCGGCCCGTCCGGGTGGGCGGCGACGCGCTCAGGACTGGGCGTAATAGGCCTTGACCTCTTCCCACACGTCGGCGAAGGCCTGGCGTCGGTCGTCCGGCAGGGCACCCATGAACTGGAGCTTGGACAAGTACTCCGGCTTGTGGATCTGTTTGTTGAGGTCGTCGGCCGGCAGCGCCTCCATGGTGGCGTTGTTGGCAGAAGCTGGGGCGCCCACCTTGGCCCACTCGGCGTAGAACTTCGGGTCCACCATGAAGTCGATGAACTGGAGCGCCGCATCCTTCTTGGTGCTCGAGGCCGGGATGCACAGGTTGTCGAGCCAGCCGACCGCGCCCTCCTTGGGAATGACAAAGGCGACCGGCTGGCGGCGCAGGTTGACGGCCCGCGTCACGGCGCCCGACCAGAACACCGACACGTCAAAGGCGTCGGCGGCGAAGGCCTTGTTCCACTCGTCCTCGCTCGACCAGATGAGCTTCACGTCCTTCTTGAAGCTTTTCAGCGTGTCGCCGATCTTCTTCATGTCCGAAGGGTTGTTGATGCCCTGGCCCGTCATGAGCGCCGCGATGGCGACGGCGGTGACGGCATCGTCGAACACGGCGCCGCGTCCCGCAAAGGCCGGGTTGGCGAGGGCCGCGTAGCTATCGACCTGCAAGCCCTTGCCGGTCCGCACCGCAAGGGCGTTCATGCCCCAAACCCAGGGCACCCCGTAGGTTTTCCCATCGATGAGGATGTTGGGGTGGGTCCCGAACGCCGGCGCCAGCCCGGCGGCGTTGGCGACCTTTGCCAGGTCAATTGGCTCGATCAGGCCCTCCACCTGGGCCTGGGCGTCGCGGGCCGAGTTGACCAGGACCACGTCGTAAGCGCCGGGATTGGTCCGGAGCTTGGTCAGCATCTCCGGCTCGGAGTTGTAGTAGTCGTGCTTGACGTCGATGCCGGTCGCGGCCTTGAACTGCCGCAGACCGGCGGCAAGGTCGGTGCCGTAGCCTTGCCAGTTCAGCACCGTGATGGTCCCGGCAGCGGCGGCCGAGGAGCGGCGCGGCCAGGACGCCAGGGCGGCCGCGAAGCCTAGACCGAGGGTGCTGGTGAACTTACGACGGTTCCACTGCGACCTAACCATCGGGACATCTCCCTGCGCGGCACGAAATTATCTGGGGTGGCGGGCCGGGCGAAGATCACAGCCAGCCGGACCGCTTGAAGCGGTGGTACAGATAGATGCACAGGCCGACGATGACGGCCAGCACGACGGGGTATGAGGCAGGATATTCCAATTCCGGCATGTATTTGAAGTTCATGCCATAGATGCCGGCGATGGCGGTCGGCACCGCAAGGATTGCCGCCCAGGCCGCAAGCTGCTTCGTCACGTCGTTCTGCTGCACGGAGGCCAGCAGCAGGTTCGCCTCCAGCGCCCCCTTCAGCAGCTCGCGCAGGTTGTCGATGTGCTCCACGACGCGGATCACGTGGTCCTGCACGTCGCGGAAGTACGCGCGCATCTCGGGCGCGATCAGGGTCACGTCGAACCGGATCAAGCCGTTGCAGACCTCCTGCAGCGGCAGCACGGCCCGGCGCATCAGCAGCAGCTCATGCCGAAGCTCGAACACGCGCTCCACGTCGAGCCGGGCCGAGTCCTTCGAGAACACCGCGTCTTCCAGGGCGTCCACCTCGACCTCAAGCTCGTGCAGCAGCGGGAAGTAGCTGTCCACGATGAAGTCCATCACCGAGTAGATGACGAAGCTTTCGCCCATGGACAGCATGTTGGGGGCGCTTTCGCACCGCGCGCGGACGGCCTTGTAGGCGGTCGTGGACCCGTGCCTCACCGTCACCACATAGCCCGGGCCGGCGAAGATGTGCGTCTCCCCCCACTTGATCTTGCCGTCCGCAAGCTGCGCCGTGCGCAGCACCACGAACAGCGAGTTGCCATACGCTTCCAGCTTGGGCCGCTGGTGGGCCAGGTGGGCGTCCTCCACCGCCAGGTCATGGAGGCCGAAGCGCTGCTGCACCGTGCGGAGCAAGGCCGCATCGGGTTCGTGCAATCCGACCCAAACGAAGTCGCCCGGCGCCGATTCAACGCAATTGGCTTGCCTCAGGTCGAGGTCTGCCACGCGGTTTCCGGCTTTGTAGGCGGCGCAATTGATCAGCATGTCCAGCATCCGCATCGGGAGAGCGCGGCGGTCAGCATCGTATCCTGCGCAGGACTTGTCGAGTGGGACGGCGTGGCCGGCCCGAGCCTGTGGGGATTTGCCTTTTTGCTTGGCGCGTCCTTCAGGAACCACCATCTCCAAGCTGGACGCTCGGCTACTTCTTGTTTGCCGCCTCGGCCGGGCTGTGGGGCTGGGCTCTCGCCACGACGCGGGCTACGCCGCCGACGCTCGCCTTCACCGGTGACGAGCCGCGCCTGGGAAAAGCGACGACAAGGGACGGATCTTCTACCCGACACCAACCGGTGTCTTCACCATTACTGAGCCAGTTGACGGCGAGCCAGCGTCAGGCGCGAACGGCGGCACCGTCGGCTTCGCGGCCAGCTCACCTGAACAGGTCGAAGCGTGGCATACCGTTGGCTTGGCAAGCGGAGGCTCGGCGTGCGAGGACCCGCCTGGCATCCGCGGTGGGGGGCGGCTCTACCTTGCTTACCTCCGCGATCCCGCGGGTAGCAAGCTTTGCGCCCTTTACCGCATGCCGGCTTGAGAAGGAGCCGCCAGCAGGATCGCCGCCCAGCCCAGGTCCGCCGGGAAAGTCGAACGGTATGCCAGCCGCGCAGCCCCGTTTCGTCAGCGTGCCCGGCTGTCCGGCGTCGTGACGCCCACGCCCACGGTGTTGCCCAAAGCCCGCTGGCCGCCGCCGTTGTTCGAGGTGATGCCGGTCTCGAGCCCCGGCGTCGTGGTGCTTTGCGGACGCTCGGCTCTCCGTTCCGCAGGCGTGCAGGCGGCCAAAGCCAGGCAAGCGAGGGTGAAGGCCGTAGAACTCCGGATGCTCATGTTCATCGGAAATGTCCTCTTGTTGGCGCAAGCATCGAATGCGCGCGCCGCCCATTTGTTCCACGCTGATCGCGTGCTGTCCACAGCCGTACATTCGCCCCGGGCGCTCAGCCGAAGTCGCGCGGCAGGGCCAGCTTGAGCGTTTCGAGGGATTTCTTGACCCCGGTCAGCGGCTCCATGCCCATGTCCTCCATTTCCAGGCTCACGGGGCCGTCGTAGCCGGCGAAGCGGGCGACGGCGAAGAACTCCTTCCACCATTGCACGTCGTGCCCGTGGCCGAGCGCCACGTAGTTCCAGGACCGCTTCGCGATCTCGTCCATGCGATACGTGTCGATTAGGCCGTTCACGTCCGTCATCCCGCGCTCCCGGCGCACGTCCTTGGCGTGCACGTAATGGATCGCCCCGCCGAGCGCGCGGAGCGCCGCGATGGGGTCGCCGCCCATCCACATGTGGTGGCTCGGGTCGAAGTTCATGCCGATCACAGGGTCCACGTGCTGCCGCAACCGCAGCATGTTCGCGGGGTTGTGGATCATGGTGGCGCCGAGGTTCTCGATGGCGACCTTGATGCCGCAGTCTTTGGCCAGCGCCGCGGCCCCTTGCCAATACGGGATCAGCACCTCGTTCCATTGGTAATCGAGCGCCGCCTCGTGCTCCGGCAGGATGACATGGGTGATCCAGTTCGGCACGGCATCGGCCGGGCTGCCGCCGGGGCAGCCGGACATCATCACCACGGTGCCCACGCCCAGCTTCTCGGCAAGGCGAAATGTTTTCTCAACGACCGCCCGGTGCGTCGCGCCGCTTTCGCCGGGGTGCAGCTGGTTGCCGGAGCAGTTGAGCGCCGCGATGGCGAGGCCGCGGCGCGTGATCGCGTCCGTGAACCCGGCGCGGGCCGCTTCGCTGTCCAGCAGCTCGTCCAGGCGCAGGTGCGGCGCCTTGGACCAGTTGCCGCAGCCCAGCTCGACGGCCTCGAAGCCCAGCTTTGAAACCGTGTCGAGCATGTCCTTGAACGGAAGGTAGCCGAGGATGTCGGTCACCAGGCTCATCTGCATCATCGTTCGTACTCCGCTGGCGTATGGGGGTTGCGCGCGGACCCGGCCCGTCACCCGACGGGCACTTCCCCGCCGTTTTCCGCTGAACGCACGACGGCCTTGATGAGACGGAGGTTGTGCAGGCCCTCCTCGAACGGCGGGCAAGGCGGCAGGTGGTCAAGGCCCGCGACCTGCTCCAGGAAGGCGCGTGCCTGGAACACGAACAGGTCGTTCTGGCCGTAGTTGCAGCCCGGGAAGTCCATCGCCATGCCCCCGGCGAAGTTCGGGTGCGCCGGGCCGATCAGCACCTGGCGATAGCCGTTCACCGCCCCGTCCGGGCCGCCGTCCGCGAAGCCGAACTCGCCGGCCCGCGCCAGGTCGAACGTCGCCGCCCCCCGCTCCGCAAACAGCTCGAAGCCCAGCGCGTTGGGCAGCCCAAAGGCGACGCGCGACGCCGAAAACGTCCCGGTAGCGCCCGACGCGAAACCGGCCGTGAAGGTCACGAGGTCCTCGTTCTCGACCGGCTCGCGCTCGTCGCTGACGGCAGCCGCGGCGGCATGGCCCACCACGGCGCCGAGCGGCACCGGACGCTCGCCGACGACGGTGGCGAGGGTCGCGCCGCGGATGGAGCGGATCGGGCCGCACACGAACTCGGCGGCGTCCAGCAGGTGGCTGCCGATGTCGGACAAGGCGCCGGACCCTGGCCCGCCCTTGTAGCGCCAACTGATCGGCCCGCGCGGGTCGCAGCCGTAATCGCACCAGTAATGCCCGTTGAAGTGGACCGGGCGCCCGATGGCCCCGCGCTCGACCTGCTGCTTGATTGCGGCGATGGCCGGGGAGCGCCGGAAGGTGAAGCCGACCGCGGCCGTGGCGGTTGACCGCCCGGCGGCGGCGACCATGGCCTCGGCGTCCGCGATGGAGGGGGCGAGCGGCTTTTCGCACAGCACGTGCTTGCCGGCGGCGAGCAAGCCCTCGACGATCTCTCGGTGCAGGCGGTTCGCGACGACCACGCTCACGGAGTCGATATCCGGGGCCGCGGCGACCGCCCGCCAATCCGTCTCGCCCCGCTGATAGCCGAACCGCTTGGCCGTGCCGGACGCGGCGGCCCCGTCCACGTCGCACACCGCCACGAGCCGGATTTCGGGCAGTTCGGGCCGATACAGCGTCGGCGCCGCGCGGTAGCCGGCCGCATGGGCGCGTCCGGCCATGCCGGCGCCGATCACCGCGACGCCGATGGAGCTTGCAGTCATGGTTCGTCCCTTCGCATCTGAGCCGGCCCTGGAGCGCCTAGCGGTTCGCGTAGGCCTGCATGTTCTCGGGCGTGACGAGCTCGTAGGGGATCAGCACGAAGGTCTCGACCTTCTCGCCCCGGGCGAGCTTCACCGCGGCGTCCACCGCGCCCTTGCCCTGGCCCGCGGCGTCCTGGAACACGGACACGGCGAGGTTGCCCTTCTTCATCTCGGCCAGCGCGTCCGGCGTCGCGTCGATGCCGCCGATGCACATGGCTTTCGGGTCCCGCCTAGCCTGCTGCAGGGCGATGATCGCGCCGATGGCCATCTCGTCGTTGTTGGCGGCGATGGCGTCGATCTTCTGGCCCGTGGTGAGCCAGTTGTTCATGAGGTCGATGGCCTGGTTGCGCAGGTAGCCGGCCGACTGCTCCAGCACGACCTTGATGCCGGGGTCCTTGGCGATGACCTCCTTGTTCCCCGCGGTGCGTTCCTGGGTCGCGTTGCTGGCCAGCTCGCCTAGCATGATCGCGAGGTCCCCCTTGCCTTTCATGCACTTCGCCAGCCCCTCCATCTGCAACCGGCCGGACACCACGTGGTCCGATACCACGACAGCGACCTTTGGCGGCAGCTTCTCGTCCAGGCCGGGGCCGAGGTTGACGTAAACCAGCGGGATGCCGGCCTTTGTCACCATCCGGGTCATGCCCTGGGTCGCGGAGGTGTCCGCCGCGTTCACGATGATGGCGTCCACGCCCTGGGCCACGAAGTTCTGCACCTGGCTGAGCTGCCGGCCGACGTCGCCCTGCGCGTCCTCGAACTGCACGTCCACGTTGCCCAGGGCCTTGGCCTCCGCCTGGATGGCGTCGCGAACCTTCACCAGGAAGAGATGTTCCGAGCGCGACATCGCCACGCCGACCGTGAGCGTCTTGGCGGCGGCGGGAAACGCGAGCAGCAAGGCCGCAGCGCAGGCGGCGAGGGCATGTTTGGTTGGGCTCATCACGTTTTCTCCAGTTTTTTGTGGCGCAGCCGCACAGGGCCTTCCGCGCGAACCTATCCAAAGCCGCGATCGCTGGAACGCCTTGCAAAGGGGCGAATTGATGTGTTCCGATCAAGCGCGCCACCCTCGGGGGCGGCGGAGGTTGGGCATGTCGCAAGGGCAGCGGGCCGGCTTGCAGGCGGTGGCGGCGCGGGCGGGGGTAGGCGTCGCCACCGTGGACCGCGTGCTCAACGAGCGGGGCGGCGTGCGCGTGGACACCGCGCGCCGGGTGATCGAGGCGGCACGCGCGCTCGGGCTGCGGCGCACCCTCCCTTTGCCCTATGCGCGCAAGGCCCGGCTCGACGTGCTGCTGGCACGGTTGGACACGCCGTTCGGCCTGCGGCTGCAGCAGGCGTTCGCCCGGATCGCGGCGACGCTCGACCGTTCGGTGGTCGTGCACCGCAGCGTGCTTGACCAATCGAACCCACAGCTGTTCGCCCGGCGCGTGCGCGAAAGCGCCGCGGACGGGCTGATCCTGTACTGCGAGGAGCACCCCGCCACCTTGCGCGCGGTTGCCGGCGTCGCCGCGCGCGGCCTGCCCCTGATCTGTCTGACCACGGACCTGCCCACCGCGCCGCGCCTGGCCTACGTGGGCAT
>CALMAB010000640.1 GCA_937858325.1 uncultured Acetobacteraceae bacterium | reverse complement strand
GCGAAGTACCAGGACATCATCGTGAAGCCGCTGTTCGGCAACGGCGGCGCCGGGGTGTTCCGCATCAAGCCGGATGACGAGAACTTGGCCTCGCTGCTGGAAATGCACAACGCCCGGTCGCGCGAGCCGCTGATGGTGCAGCGTTACGAGCCGGCGGTGCGCCGGGGCGACAAGCGGATCATCCTGGTGGACGGCGTTCCCATGGGGGCGTTGAACCGCGTGCCGGCCGCGGGCGAGGCGCGTTCCAACATGCACGTCGGCGGCCGGCCGGAGGCGGCAACGCTGACGGAGCGCGAGCAGGAGATTTGCCGGCGGATCGGCCCATACCTGCGCGACCACGGCCTGATCTTCGTGGGAATCGACGTGATCGGCGATTGCCTGACGGAGATCAACGTGACCTCGCCGACCGGCTTGCAGGAGATCGCCCGATTTGACGGCACCGACTTGGCGGCGACGATCTGGGACAGCATCGAGGCGAAGGTCGCGGCAGGCCCGGCGGCGTGAGGTCCGGCCCGGCGTGAAAAGTCGGGTTAACTGGGAAACCCGACCTTGGCCAACGTTTCTGACACCGTCCACAGCCGCTTTCCCGTCTCGGCGTCCCGCGCCTGGGGCATGACGCGCGCTGCGCCGGGCGGCCCCTTGATTTCGCCCAGTCCGGTCGGGCCGTAGTAGCCGCCCGCCTGCGCGTCGGGCGAGGCGGCGGCATGGATCAGCGGCAGCGCCCCGTCCGCGGCCGACTGCGCGAACAGGCGAAACCCCACGTCCAGCAGGCGGCCTTTCAGGCTCGGCCCGCCGCCGCCGGGGCCGTTGGCGATCAGGTCGGTTGCCGCCCAGCCCGGATGCGCCGCGACGCTCACCAGGGGCCAGCCTTGCGCCTTGGCGCGCCGGGCCAGTTCCAGCGCGAAGATCAGCATCGCGAGCTTGCTTTGGCTGTAGGCCGTCCAAGCGCTGTAGCGGCGCTCGCCTTGCAAGTCGTCCCACGCCATGCGGCCCCGGCGGTGCGCCACGCTGCTGACCTGCACCACGCGCGCTCCCGCCTCCGCCCGCAGCAACGCCGGCACCAGGCGGGCGGTCAGCGCGAAGTGGCCGAGGTAGTTGACGCCGAATTGCAGCTCGAACCCGTCCGCGGTGGTGCGCCGGGCAGGCGGCGCCATGACGCCCGCGTTGTTGACCAGGGTGTCGATCGCCAGCCCCGCGTCCTGCACCCGCCCGGCGAAGGCCTGGACGGAGGCGAGGCTGGCCAGGTCCAGCATCTCGAACTCGGCAGACGCGCCGGGCACCTCCCGCCGCAACCGGGCCAGCGCCGCCTTCCCCTTCGCGGCGTCGCGCCCGGCGAGCACCACGTGCGCCCCGGCCCGCGCGAGGCCCACCGTCGTCTCATAGCCCAGACCGCCCGTCGCCCCGGTGACGACGGCGCGGCCGGGCATGGAACGTGTCAGCAATGGGAGCGTGTCAGCAATGCGGCTCGGGGATCGAGAACTCGCTCAGCTTGCCCTGCATCACAAAGTCGGTGAAGTCCATCGTCAAGTCGTCGGCGACGCCGTTGGCCCAGTATTTCATGCCGACCTCGTAGTCCGGGCTACCGGCGGGCTTGGAATCGTTCGTGGGCTTGAGGGTGCGGTCAAAGAAGGCGATGTGTACCCGGCCGCTCGGCAGCTTCGCCAAGTCCGGATAAGGCGATCCCGTCGGCTTGGGATTCCAGCTGGTGATCGCCACCGAGCTGTCCTGGGTGCCCTTGTCGCCGGTGCCGTCGAAGATCGGCAGGGTGATGAACCGTTTGCCGGCCTCGGCCGCAGCGATGATGGCGGCGGTGTGCGCCATGGGAAACACGGTGCCGGGCGGGATCGGCACCGTGCGCTCTTCCGGCATGGTGTAGCGGATGGCGCCGGGGCCGCCCGTCTTGTCCAGGGAAGCGTCGCCCTCCACCGCCTCGGTCACGGCGGTGTCGGTGGTTTGCCGCATCCGGAAGCGCATGGACAGGCCGTCCTTGCTTTCCCAGGTCGCGTAGTCCGACACCAGCTCGATTTCCTGGCCGTCGTTGTTGGTGATGTTGAGCGACAAGCGCTGCCGGGTCGCCCAGCCGTCGCAGGCGTCGGTGATCTCGTAGGCCATGGTGCCGGTCGCTGCCTGCACGTCGCCGCGCGCGCTGTCCATCTTGAGGCGGTACTGCGCACGGTGGGCGGCGAGCGGCACGGGGTCCGCGGCGAATGCCGGCAGGCTCAGGACGCTCATGGCGGGAGCGCTCATGGCGAGGAGGGCGGCGAGAAGGCGCAGGCGCACTGCGGTTGCTCCGAAACTGGTCCGCTGCTGGACATAGGCCCGCCCGCCCCTCCGCGCCAGGGCTTCGCCGGAGCGATTGGATGGGGGAGTCCCGCGCCTGCTTACCGCAGGATGACCTCGACCCGACGGTTCTGCGGCTCGCGCACCCCGGCTGCCGTGGGCACCAGCGGGCGGGTGTCGCCGAAGCCTTGCACGGCGATCTCCGACTGCGGCACGCCGAGGCGGACCAGCTCGGCCGCGACGGCGCGCGCGCGGCGCAGCGACAGGCCCTGGTTGTAGGCGGGCGTGCCGCTGCGGTCGGCGTTGCCCTGCACCTCGATGCGGGTGGTCCGCACCCGGGTGGACGCGGCGGCGGCCTCGGCGACGATCTGGCGCGCGCGGTCCGTGAGGTCGGCGCGGTCCCAGTCGAAGAACACGAGGTAGGTGCGCGCCGCTTCCGCCGCGGTGGTGGGGGGCGCGACCGGCACCGGCGAGGGCGGCGGCGGATAGTTGAACGCGTAGCGCAGGGCCACGGCCATGATGCTGTGGTTGAACTCGTCGCGCCCCGCGATCCGCTCGCGGCCGGCGATGTTGGGCGCGAAGAACTGCCCCTGGGCGGTGCGGTTCGCCGTGATGCCGGTGAAGCGGTACTCGGCGGTGACGGCCAGGCCGGGCACCACGTCGATGGGGAAGGCAAGCCCCACGATGCCCTGGTAGGCGAAGTTGCCGGCGCTGCCGGTGCTGCGGATCAGGAAATTGCCGGGGCTGGCGATCTGCACGTCCTGGTTGTGCGATTGCAGGTAGCCCGCCCCGACGCCGAAGTAAGGCGTGATGGCGAACGGCAGCGCGCCTAGGCCCAGCAGGTTGGGGTTGAGGTCGAACAAGGCATTGACAAAGCCGCCATACTTCTCCTCGGTGCCCCGCGCGGAAAGCGGCCGGCCGGCTTCGACGCGGGACAGGCCGTTGCGGAAGTAGTCACCCTCGACCTCAACCCGCAGCCCGTTGCCGAAGCCGTAGCCCACGCTGGCCAGGGTGCGGAAGCCGGGGTCGAACCGCAGCCGCGTGTCGGTCAGGCCGGCGCTCGACCCGGCGACGCCAGAAAAGCGCGCCCGCTCGTCCTGCATGAAGTTCACGCCGGCGCCGACGCCGACATACACACCGTCGATGGGCTGCGCCCGGGCGGGGAGCGCCCCCAGCAAGGGGGTGGTGAGCAGGGTCGCCGTCAGCAAGGTTGCGCGAAGCGGCATGTGCCATTCCCTCAAGAGTTACACCGGCCGGTGCTGCAGCCGCGTATGCGCCGTCATTACGCCAATGAGCCGTCCCTTGTTCGCGCCGGCGGCAAACCGGCCGCGCATTTCTCCTCCGTGTTGCAAGGCAGGCACAGCGCGGGGCGCCATCGCCTTGGAACCGCGCAGCGGCGTGAGGATCAGCCAGCCTCGGCAGCACCACGTCTGGAATCGGCGGCCTTTGTCCCCTTTATGTCGCAGGTGTCAAAAACGCAGCGAAGGCAGGAAGTACCGTGTACATTTCGAGCGCAGCCCAGCCGGTCAACCAGCCGGATGCACTCCGCCTCTTGTTGGATCGGCTCGGTCGCGGCGGCGATGCGGCCCTGATCGCCGGGGGCGACGGCGCGCGCGTGCTGCTGGACCTGGTGGCCGATTGCCTGTCCGGCCGGCGCACCCGGATCCTTTGGGCGACGGAGGTGCTGCCAAGCAGCCCGGCCGCGCCCATGCCGGACGATGCGGCGCTCAGCCGAAGCTTCCAGGCGCTGACAAGGCTCGACGGAACCTGCGACCGCATCGTGCTGCTGGTCAGCGACGCCGAAACCCTTCCGCATCCGGCGCTGCGCTACATCCAGTTCGCGAGCCGCAGCGCGCCGCACTTGCAGCTCGTCTTCTGCGGGACGCAGGCGTTTTTCGACGTGCTGAACGCCGAGGAGTTCGCGAGGCTCCGCGCGCGGTTGACGACCGGCCCGATCCTGGCCTTGGCCGCGCCGATCATCGAGGACGAGGACGAGGACGCGGGCGTGGACGCGCCACCGC
>CALMAB010000639.1 GCA_937858325.1 uncultured Acetobacteraceae bacterium | reverse complement strand
GGTGTCCGACGCGGGCGGCGAGTTGGCGGGGCCGTTCGACCGGGTGGCAGTCGCGTTGCCGGCGCCGCAGGCAGCCGGGCTGCTGCAACCGCACGCCTTTGCCGCCGAGGCAGCCCGCGCGCCCATGGCGCCATGCTGGGCCGCCATGCTGGCCTTCGACGAGGCCACGGGGGCGCCCGACCTGCTGCGCCCGGAGGCCGGCCCTTTGCGCTGGATCGCCCGCGACAGTTCCCGGCCGGGACGGGCCGCCACCCCGGAATGCTGGGTGGCGCACGCGACGCCCGAATGGTCCCGTGACCATCTGGAACAGCCGGCCGAGGCCGTGCTGGCCGCCCTGCGTGCCGTGTTCGCTGAGGAGACCGGGATCAAGGCCTCGGCACGCTTTGCCGCCGTGCACCGCTGGCGCTACGCGCTGGCCGAGGCGCCGCTCGGGACGCCGGCCTTGTGGGACGCCGCTGCCGGGTTGGGGGTCTGCGGCGATTGGTGCCTCGGCGCACGGGTGGAAGCTGCCTTCCTGTCCGGACGGGCGCTTGCGGGCATGATGACGGGCTGACGCCGCGAGCAGGCGCGGTCAGGACCGCAGCGCGAACACCAGCAGCGAGCGGCTGGTTACCTCATACGGGTCGCCGATGGCGAAACTCTGCTGGTCGTCCCGCTCGGGCACGTTGGTGTCCAGCACCAGGTCCCACGCCTTGCCGTTGGTGCATTCCGGAAGCGTGATCGTCACTTGATCGTGATGGGCGTTCAGCACGATCAGCATGGTCGTGTCGCTGCCGGGCTTGCGGATGCCGGTGGCCTGGGCGCGGCCGTCGATCAACATGCCGAAGCACTTCATGCGGGGATCGTGCCAGTCGCGCCCTCCCATCTCCGCGCCGGACGCGTTGATCCAGGTCACGTCCTTCACGTCCAGCGCCTCGATGGGCGTGCCGGTGAAGAACCGGCCGCGGCGCAGGATCGGGTAGTCTTGCCGCAGCTTGGTCAGGCGCTGCACCAGCGCCACCTGGGTCTGTGCCCATTCCGGCAGCTTCCAGTCGAGCCAGCTGACCGCGTTGTCCTGGCAGTAGGCGTTGTTGTTGCCGCCCTGGGTGCGGCCGAACTCGTCGCCCGCCAGGATCATCGGGGTGCCCTGCGCCAGCAGCAGGGTGGCCAGCATGTTGCGCATGTGGCGCTGGCGGCGCTCGCGGATGTCGGGGTCGTCGGTCTCGCCCTCGACGCCGTGGTTCCAGCTGTGGTTGTTGTCGCTGCCGTCGCGGCCGTCCTCGCCGTTGGCCTTGTTGTGCTTGTGGTTGTAGCTGACGACGTCGCGCAAGGTGAAGCCGTCATGGGCCGTGACGAAGTTCACCGTGGCCCAAGGCTTGCGTCCGCGCTTGTTGAACAGGTCGGCGGAGGCGGACAGGCGCTTTGCCATCGCGGGCACCATGCCCTCGTCGCCGTTCCAGAATCGCCGGACCTCGTCGCGGAACTTGTCGTTCCATTCCGCCCAGCCCGGCGGGAAGCCGCCGACCTGGTAGCCGCCGGGTCCGCAGTCCCAGGGTTCGGCGATCAGCTTCACGCTGCTCAGCACCGGGTCCTGCCGGCAGGCGTGCAGGAAACCGCTGCTTTCGTCGAAGCCGTGCGGCTCCCGCGCCAGGATGGTGGCGAGGTCGAAGCGGAACCCATCGACGTGCATTTCCTGCACCCAATAGCGCAGGCTGTCCGTCACCATCTGCAGCACCCGGCTGTGTGACAGGTTGAGCGTGTTGCCGGTGCCAGTGTCGTTGATGTAGAAGCGCGGCTCCTGCGGCAGCAGGCGGTAGTAGGACGCGTTGTCGATCCCCTTGAACGACAGGGTCGGCCCGAGCTCGTTGCCCTCCGCCGTGTGGTTGTAAACGACGTCCAGGATCACCTCCAGCCCGGCGTCGTGCAGGTGCGCCACCATCTCCTTGAACTCGGCATGGGCAAACGCCGGCTTGGAGGAGTAGCGCGGGTCGGGAGCGAAAAATCCGATGGAGTTGTAGCCCCAGTAGTTGGTCAGCCGCTTGCCGACCAAATGGGTGTCATCGACAAAGGTGTGGACGGGCAGCAGCTCGACGCTGGTCACGCCCAGCCTGGTGATCCAGTCGAGCACCGCCTTGTTCGCCATGCCGGAGAACGTGCCGCGCAGCTCCTTCGGCACGGCTGGGTGCCGCTTGGTGAAGCCGCGGACGTGGGCCTCGTAGAAAATTGTCTGTTCCCATGGCACGTTGGGCCGGCGGTCGCGCAGCCAGGTGAAGGCCGGGTCGATCACCACGCATTTCGGCATGTGCGCGGCGCTGTCCCGCTTGTCGATCACCGTGTCGTCGCCGGTCTCCAGCCGGTATCCGAACACCTCCGGTCCCCACGCCAACTGCCCGACATGGCCGCGGGCGTAGGGATCGAGCAGCAGCTTCTTGGCATTGAAGCGATGGCCGGCCTTGGGGTTCCAAGGGCCGTGCACGCGGTAGCCGTACACGGTGCCGGGCCGGGCGTCCGGCAGGTAGCCGTGCCAAACCTCGTCCGTGTATTCCGGAAGCTCGATGCGTTCCAGCTCGGTGCGGCCTTCCTGGTCGAACAAGCACAGCTCGACCTTGGTGGCATGGGCCGAGAACAGGGCGAAGTTGACCCCCACGCCGTCCCAGGTGGCGCGGAGCGGGTGCGGCAGCCCCTCGGCGACCCTGGACGCCCGAGCGATTTCAAACAAATGGCGATCCCTTTGCTGCCCGAGCGGCACGGTTGGCAGCTCTTAGCTTCGCATTACCCTTCCGAGGGTTGTAGCATCGCCACCACGCGCTGCAACGCCGCGTGCAATTCCGCCGCCGGCGCCGCGCCGTAACGCGCCTCGAACCCGGCCTGCGCCGCGCTCCAGGCGGGCCACGCCGCCTCAACGAGCGCCGCGCCGCGCGGGGTGATGGACAGCAGGCGGGACCGGCGGTCGGCCGGGTCGGCGGCGGTGCGGAGCAGGCCATCGCGTTCCAAGGGACGGATGTTGCGCCCAAGCGTCGTGCGGTCCATCGCCAGTTCCGCCGCCAAGGCCTGGATGCCGCGCGGACCGTCCCGGCGGAGGCGGGCCAGGATGCCGAACTGCGAAACGCGCAGGCCAAGCGGCGCCAAAGCCGCATCGTAGAACGCCGTAGCCCGGCGCGCCGCTTGCCGCAGCGCCTGGCAATGGCAAGTCCCCGTTGAGACACCGGCGACGTTCATGGCAGGGAGGCTGGACAACGCGCGCTCATCGCTTAGGATTAGGTGCATATGCGCCTTCTGTCCACTGCGTGGCCAGGCGAGGCTGCACGCTTCGAGGAGGGCGGGCGTGGACGATCCGATCTACTACGACGACTTGACCGTGGGCCAGGTTTTCTCATCCCGTGCCGAGGCGACGGACCGCGACCGCATCGTGGCGTTCGCGGAGGAGTTCGACCCGCAGCCGCAGCACCTCAACGAGGAAGCGGCGCGCGGCAGCATGTTCGGCGAGCTGGTCGCCAGCGGCTGGCACACCGCGGCCATCACCATGCGGCTGCAGCTTGACGCCCTGATGGGCCGCTTTCCCGGGGGCAGCCTGGGCGCGCAGATCGACAAGCTGGCCTGGCTCCGCCCGGTGCGGCCCGGCGACCTGCTGCGGGCGGAGGCCGAGATCACGGACATGCGGCCCTCGCGTTCCCGCCCCGACCGCGGGCTGGTGACGATCCGGACGACGACGCTGAACCAGCGAAACGAGCCGGTGCAGGTCATGACGGCATCGGTGCTCGTGCCGCGGCGGCCGCAAAGCGGGGAGCCGGTCAGCTAGCCAACTGGCCGCGTTCCCGCAGGCCCGTTTCCGCCAAGCTGGGCAGCAAGGGCAGCAGCAGCGACAGGTCGCGTTCCGCCCGGCAGCACAGGTACTGCGCGACCACCGGGGCGTCGTCCGCACGCTCCGGCAAGGGCAACCCGTCCGGGCCAAGCGGCAGGGCGGTGAGGCCCAGGTCGGCATACACCTTCAGCAACCCTGGGCCAGCACGCCAAACGGCGGGGTCGAGGCCCTCCTGCTGCGCCAGGTCGCGCAGGTTCCAAATGGCGGACACGCGGTCCTGCACCGATCCCGCCGGGTCGCCGAGGCCGAGCAGCACCCGGCCGATGCGGCGGAACGGGATGCCGGCGCGCCCGGCCTCCCCCATCACGATCCCGTCCGCCTGCACCGGCGGCAGGGCGCCGAGTTCCGCGTAGCGCCGCCGCCCTTCCCCGGCCCACGGCACCCAGCCGACGCGGCCCGGCCGGATCAGCCGCCACAAGGCCGCCAACGCCAGCACCACCGCGAGCGCCACCGAAAGGCGCAGGCTGTTCGGCAGGTCCGGCGACAACACGACTTCGATCCAGCTGCTTTCGTTGACGGTCCGCATGGTCGGCTCGAACGCCGACAGCGCCAGCACGCACACCACCAGCGCGAACAGCGGCACCGCGGTGCCGGCCTGCAGCGGCCCCGACAGCAGCCGGGCATGGCGGTAGTAGGCGTCGCGGAACGGCGCCACCAGCAAGGTCGCCAGCACGAGCACGGCCGGAACCCACAGGTTGGTGCCCTGCGCCGCGGTGAACCCGGCCGCGGCCAGCAGGAGCACGATGGTGGCGCCCCAGGCCAAGGTCACCCGCTGGGACAGCGCAACCGACAGCACGAGCAGCGCCGCGCCGATCAGCGACGGCACGAACTGCCCGGCATTCGCCGCCAGGTCGGCGTAGTCGGGATCGATCCAGGAGAAGTCCGGCCGGTCGTCCAGCACGCCCAACGCCAGCAGGAGCGCACCGCACAGCGCCACGGCGCCCGAGGCGGCGCCGGCGGCAAAGCTCGGCTCGCTCCATCGCGCCAGCGCCTGCGTGCTGCGGCCGATGGTGCCCGTCTTGAACAGCGCGCCGCCGCGCAGCAGGATCTCGTTGCCGGCAAACATCGTGCCGGCCAGGAACAGCGGGATGATGTAGTAGTATAGCCGGAACACCACGATGGCGCCCAGGATCTGCGGCGGCTCCAGGTAGTGCTCCAGGCCTTTCAGCATGGCGGCATCGAACACGCCGATGCCGCCGGGCAGGTTCGCCGCGAGGCCCGCGGTGTAGGACGCCACGTAAACGCCGAGGAACCGCACGTAGCTCAGCCCCGGCACCTCCGGCAGCAACTCGTAGAAGATCGCCGCCGTCACCGCCACATCAACGGTCGCGAGCGCCACCTGCACGATGGCCATGCGCCAGTCCGGCAACGTGCCCTCGGTGCCGAACAGGCGGATGGTGCCGACGAAGCGGGACAAGCAGACATAGGCCGCGACGACCAGCCACAGCAGGGCGCCAACCGCGTACATCCCCCATTTCGGCACGAGCGCCCCGAAGAACGGGATGGCGTCCGGCTCCAGGAACAGGATCACCCCGCCCAGCCCCAGCCCGCCCAGCCCGAAGGGCAGGCTGCAGTACGCCACCACCTTGGCGATCTGGAACG
The DNA here is from genome assembly GCA_937858325.1 of uncultured Acetobacteraceae bacterium. Lineage (GTDB taxonomy): Bacteria > Pseudomonadota > Alphaproteobacteria > Acetobacterales > Acetobacteraceae > CAHJXG01. Next base: position 2,657 of record CALMAB010000639.1, on the reverse strand, counting down.
GCGGCAGCCCCCAATGCGCGTAAAGCCGGTAGCGCACCGCCGCCCCGGACACCGCGGCGAAGCCCAGGTTGTGCGACAGCGCGTAGGCGCAGAACGACGCGAAGGACACCCGGCCGTAGCTGATCTTGTGCCCGGCGTAGATGGTGGCGAGCCGGTCATAGAAGGTCAGCACGCCGTACGACAGGATCGTCCAGCAGAACGACACCAGCAGCGCGCGTTCGGGGATCGCGGACAAGGCCGCCTTGATGTCCGCGACCTTGAGGTGTCGGAACTCTTTCCACACCACCCAGATCGCGCCAACCAGCAGCGCCACGCCCAACAGCGCCGGCAATTGCCGGACCACCTTCTTCAGAAAATCCATGCTCAGCGTGCGTCCGGTGCGGGCACTGCGGCCTGCGGAGTGCTCTTCAATCGTTCGGGGATGACGCCGCCGGCGGTTGCGGTCGCGTCCAAGCGGTTGCGGATCAGCACGACCGTTTCCGCCACGCCGTAAAGCGCCACGAACCCGCCGAAGCGCGGCCCCTCGGTTTGGCCGAGCAGCACCTGGTACAAGCAGCCGAACCAGGCCTTGAGGTCCGGGAGCGGATGCCGCTTGCCGACCTCGTATACCACGTCCTGGATGGCCTCCGCGGGCGTGGCCGGGTCGAGCGCGGCCAGCATGTCGGCCAGGTCTTCAAGCGCCGCGCGCTCCACCAACGTCGGGTCGCGATACCGCTTCGCCGGGCGCACGAAGTCGCGGTAATAGGCGATGGCGTAGCCGACCAGGCCGTCGAAGAACGGGCTGGCGCCCGGCGCCGCATCCGGGCTGTAGCGCCGCAGGAAGCCCCACAGCATGTCCGGCGTGTCCGCGTTCACCACGCTCGCGAGGTTGAGCAACATGCCGAACGGGACCGGGCTTGCCGCGCCGCGGTTGCTGCCGCCCCCGCTTCTGCCGCCCTGGATGTGCCAGGCCGGGTTGGCGTAGCGGACGGCCATGTCCTGCTCCGGCAGCTTGGCGGCGTTGGCCAGGTACTCGTCCACGGCGCGCGGGATCACGTCGAAGAACAGCCGCTTGGCACGCTGCGGCGAGTTGAACATGAACTGCGCCAGGCTTTCGGGCGGGGCGTAGCGCAGCCATTCCTCAACCGACAAGCCGTTGCCCTTGCTCTTGCTGATCTTCTGCGCGTGCTCGTCCAGGAACAATTCATAGGTGAAGCCGACCGGGGGCGGGCTGCCCAGCACGCTGCACACCCGGCCGGACAGGCGCACGCTGTCGATCAGGTCCTTGCCGGACATCTCGTAATCGACGCCCAGGGCAAACCAGCGCATGGCCCAGTCGGCCTTCCATTGCAGCTTGCAGGCGCCGCCCGTCACCGGGGTCTGGAACCGATCGCCGCTGTCGGGGTCCTGCCAGGACACCGTGCCGGCCGAGGCGTCCACCTCGTCAATCCGCACCTGCATGACCCGGCCGGTGCGGGGATGGATCGGCAGGAACGGCGAGTAGGTCGCGCGGCGCTCCGGCCCGAGCGTCGGCAGGATGGTCGCCACGATCTCCGCATGCCGCTCCGCCGTGCGCAGCAGGGCGGCGTCGAAGCGCCCCGCGTTGTAGTACTCGGTGCTAGACGCGAACTCGTACTCGAAGCCAAAGCTGTCCAGGAACGCGCGGAGGCGGGCGTTGTTGTGGGCGCCGAAGCTGTCGTGCGTGCCGAACGGGTCGGGCACCCGGGTCAAAGGCTGGCCCAGGAACTGCTCCAGCATCGCCCGGTTCGGCACGTTGTCCGGGACCTTGCGCAGCCCGTCCATGTCGTCGCTGAACGCGAGCAAGCGCGAGGGCCGGCCGGTCAGCGCCTCGAAGGCGTGGCGCACCCAGGTGGTGCGCGCGACCTCCCCGAACGTGCCGATGTGCGGCAAGCCCGACGGCCCGTACCCCGTCGCGAACAGCGCCGTGTCCTTGCCGCTGGCGTCCAGGCGCCGGGCGAGCTTCGCCGCTTCCTCGAACGGCCAAGCCTTCGGGATCGGATCGATAACGTCACGTCGGGTGTCTGGCATGGCTGCAAGCTAGAAATGGGGGGGTGCCGGGTCAATCGCGGCTTGCGGACTCCTGGAGGAAATCTACGGATTTGAGGCGATTACCAGCGCCGGCATTGCCCCCACCCCTTCCAACACCGTACACAGGCCGTTCATGCCGACGCCCTACCCCCCTTTGATCCCGAACGCGCCGGCCGTGGTGGCGGGGTATGGCCGCGCCGCCCTGCTCAGCACGGATGGCGAGCTGCTGACCTATGCCCCGGAGCAGGCGGCTGCCGCCCTGCACGGCAGCGTCCCGCTTCTGGTTCATGCCCCGGCCACGCTCCGCCGCCTGGGGGTGGGCCGGCAGCCGTGCCTGGACCTGCTGGAGCTGTTCGCCTTCGCCATGCCGGCGCGGCCGGTCACGCCGACGCCGCGCGGGCTGGCCTATGCGCTCGACCTGGAGCCGCCCGGCAGCATGGAGAACGCGGCGGCTTCCCTGCCGGACATTGCCGCCGCTCTGCTGGGCTTCCTCGCCGCCGGGCGCGACCTGGCGCGCAACAAGGACGCGGCGGGCCTCGCGGCCCACATGGGACAGGCAGGCTGGCCCTGGGCGTCGCTGGTGCTGGCCGCCCTCGGCCAGCCCAAGGCCAAGCCGTCCGCCGATGCGC
>CALMAB010000638.1 GCA_937858325.1 uncultured Acetobacteraceae bacterium | reverse complement strand
CCGGTGATCGACAAGCTCGCCTTCCTGGTCGCCGTGGCGCGGGAGCGCAGCTTCCGCCGGGCGGCGGAAGCGTGCGGCGTGGCGCAGCCGAGCCTATCGGCGGGGATCAAGCAGCTTGAGGAAGAGCTGGGCGTCATGCTGGTCCGCCGCAGCTCCCGCTTCCACGGCCTGACGCCGGAAGGGGAGAAGGTGCTGGACTGGGCGCGGCGCATGGTGGGCGACGCCGCCGCCATGCGCCAGGATTTGCAGGCCATGCGGACCGGGCTGTCGGGCCACTTGCGCATCGCGGTGATCCCGACCGCGCTCGCGACCGTGCCATGGCTGACCGGCCCGTGCCTGCTCCGGCACCCGGCGCTGCAGTTCACGATCCTGTCCCATTCCTCCGCCGCCATCCTGCGGATGCTGGAGGACATGGAGGTGGACGCCGGCATCACCTACCTCGACAACGAGGCGGTCGGCCGGGTGCAGGCGGTGCCGCTCTACACCGAGCGTTACCGCTTCGTCACCGCGGCGGACGGCGCGCTGGGCGGTCGGGACAGCGTGACCTGGGCGGAGCTGAACCAGGTGCGCCTGTGCCTGCTGACGCCGGACATGCAGAACCGGCGCATCATGGACCGCCTGATGCGCGGCGCCGGGGCGGAGCCGCGGGCGACGCTGGAAAGCAACTCGCAGGTGACGCTGCTGGCGCACGTGCTGAGCGGGGGATGGGCGACGGTGCTGCCCGAAAGTCTGGCCGAGCTGGCGCTGTCGCCGCGCCTGCGCCGCATCCCGATCACCGAGCCGGACGCGACGCACGAGGTCGGCCTGGTGCTGCCGCACCGGGAGCCGATGCCGGTGCTGGCCGCCGCATTGCTGGCGGAGGCACGGTTGCTGACCCGTAAGCTTTGATAGGGCTTCGCTATCGCAGCACTCGGAACAGGGCCTTGATCGCGGCGGGTCCGGGCCGAGTATAATGTTGAAGCTTCTATAAAATTGCCGAGGGGACGAGCAAGCGCCGTGACAGCATTGGTCAGCCAACCATCAGCGACGGACGGGCGGGAGGTCGATTACTGGGATGCCGCCCTGGCCCGCGAGATCATCGCCGCGCATGTCGGGATGGAAGGCGCCGCGCTGCCGATCCTGCACGCGCTGCAGGAGGAGTTCGGCTACGTGCCGAAGCAGAGCGAGGCGTTGATCGCCGACGCGCTGAACCTGTCGCGGGCCGAGGTGCACGGGGTCGTTTCCTTTTACCACGATTTTCGCCGCGCGGCCCCGGGCCGGCATGTCCTGCACGTTTGCCGGGCTGAAGCGTGCCAGTCGGTCGGTGCTGCGGCGATGGCGGACCGGCTGCTGGCCCGGCTCGGCATCGCGTGGGGCGGCACGACCGGGGACGGCAGCCTGACCGTGGAACCCTGCTTCTGCCTGGGCCTGTGCGCCTGCGGGCCGGCGGCGCTGCTGGACGGCGAGCCGCTGGCCCGGCTCGACGACGCCAAGCTGCTTGAGGCCACGGAGGAGGCACGGCGCACATGACCCGCATTTTCTTGCCCAAGGACGCGGCGGCCCTGGCGCTCGGCGCCGACCGCGTGGCGCGGAGTCTGCAGGCGGAGGCCGCGCGGCGCGGCCTGGTGTTGGATGTGGTGCGGACCGGCACGCGCGGCGCCGTCTGGCTGGAACCGCTGCTGGAGGTGGAAACTCCCGAGGGCCGCATTGCCTACGGCCCCGTGGGAGCGGCGGACGTGGCGGGCCTGCTGGATGCCGGGCTGCTGGAGGGCGGCGCGCACCCGCTGCGGATCGGCCGCCCGGAGGAGCACCCGTGGTTCGCCGGGCAAACCCGTCTCACCTTCGCCCGCTGCGGCATCATCGACCCGGCGTCGGTGGAGGATTACCGCGCCCATGGCGGTTATGCCGGGCTGGAACGGGCGGTGGCGCTGGGCGACGCGGCCATCGTGGATGAGGTCAAGCTGTCGGGCCTGCGCGGGCGCGGCGGCGCCGGGTTTCCGACAGGCATCAAGTGGAACACCGTCCGGCTGGCGGAAGCGGACCGCAAGTATATCGTCTGCAACGCCGATGAAGGGGACAGCGGCACCTTCGCCGACCGGATGCTGATGGAAGGCGACCCGCTCAGCCTGGTGGAAGGCATGACCATCGCCGCCGTCGCGGTGGGGGCGAGCAAGGGCTATGTCTACACCCGGTCCGAGTACCCGCACGCCATCCGCGCCATGCGCCGGGCCATCGAGGCCGCGCGCCGGGCGGGGCTGCTGGGTCCGGACATCATGGGGTCCGGCCACGGCTTCGACATCGAGGTGCGGGTGGGCGCCGGGGCCTACATCTGCGGCGAGGAAACCTCGCTGCTGGAAAGCCTGGAAGGCAAGCGGGGTATGGTGCGCGCCAAGCCGCCGCTGCCGGCCATCGAGGGGCTGTTCGGCCGCCCGACCGCCGTGAACAACGTGCTGTCGCTCGCCAGCGTGCCCTGGATCATGGCGAACGGCGGCGCGGCCTATGCCGAGTTCGGCGCCGGGCGGTCGCTCGGGACGCTTCCGGTGCAGCTTGCCGGCAACGTCGCGCGCGGCGGCCTGATCGAAATCCCGTTTGGTGCTTCGATCCGCAGCTTGGTCGAGGACTGGGGCGGGGGCACCGCGAGCGGCCGTCCGTTCCGCGCGGTGCAGATCGGCGGGCCGCTCGGCGCGTATTTTCCGGAGGCATTGCTGGACACGCCGCTCGACTATGAGGCGATGGCCCGGGCCGGCGGCCTCTTGGGCCACGGCGGCGTGGTGCTGTTCGACGACACGGTGGACCTGGCGAAGCAGGCGCGCTTCGCGTTCGAGTTCTGCGCCGCCGAAAGCTGCGGCAAGTGCACGCCCTGCCGCATCGGCGCGGTGCGCGGCATGGAGGTGATCGACCGCATCGTGGCGGGCATCGAGCCGGCGAAGAACTTCGCCGTGCTGGACGACCTGTGCGAGACGATGACGGATGCCTCGCTGTGCGCCATGGGCGGGCTGACGCCCGTGCCGGTGAACAGCGCGCTGACCCACTTCCCCGAGGATTTCGACCGCGCCGGGCGTCTGCCCGTGGCCGCGGAGTAGGAGTTTACGGCATGACCCTGATCCGCGAACTCGACACCGGCACGCCCATCCGCGTGTCGGACACGCTTGTGACGCTGACCATTGACGGCCAATCGGTCACGGTGCCGAAAGGGACCTCCATCATGGCCGCCGCGGCCACGGTCGGCACCGAGGTGCCGAAGCTGTGCGCGACCGACAGCCTGGAGCCATTCGGCTCCTGTCGCCTGTGCATCGTGCAGATCGAGGGCCGCCGGGGCTACCCGGCTTCCTGCACCACCCCGGCGGAAGAGGGCCTGGTGGTCCATACGCAGAACGCCGGCATCGCCAAGCGGCGGCGCGGGGTGATGGAGCTGTACATCTCCGACCACCCGCTGAACTGCCTGACCTGCTCGGCTAACGGCGACTGCGAACTGCAGGACATGGCGGGCAAGGTGGGCCTGCGCGAGGTGCGCTACGGCTATGACGGCGCGAACCACCTCGACGCGCCGACGGACGAGAGCAACCCGTATTTCAGCTTCGAAGCCAGCAAGTGCATCGCCTGCTCCCGCTGCGTGCGGGCGTGCGAGGAAACGCAGGGAACCTTTGCGCTGACCATGGAGGGACGCGGCTTCGCGTCCAAGATTTCGGCCGGCGGCACGGACTTCATGGGGTCCGAGTGCGTGTCCTGCGGCGCCTGCGTGCAGGCCTGCCCCACCGCGACGCTGAACGAGAAGTCGGTGATCGCCCTGGGCACCCCCGAGCATTCGGTCGTCACCACCTGCGCCTATTGCGGCGTCGGCTGCTCCTTCAAGGCGGAGATGAAGGGGGAAACCGTGGTCCGCATGGTGCCCTACAAGGACGGCAAGGCCAACGCCGGCCATTCCTGCGTAAAGGGCCGCTTTGCCTTCGGCTACGCGACGCACAAGGACCGCAAGACCAAGCCGATGATCCGCGCCGCGATCACCGACCCGTGGCGGGAGGTGACGTGGGAAGAGGCCATCGCCCACGCCGCCAGCGAGTTCAAGCGCATCCAGGCGAAATACGGCCGGGACAGCGTTGGCGGCATCACCTCCTCCCGCTGCACCAATGAAGAAACCTTTCTGGTGCAGAAGCTGATCCGCGGCGCGTTCGGCAACAACAACGTCGATACCTGTGCCCGGGTCTGCCACTCGCCCACCGGCTATGGCCTCAGCGCCACGCTGGGCACCTCGGCGGGGACCCAGGACTTCGCCTCGGTCGATCATTCGGACGTGATCCTGGTGATCGGCGCCAACCCTACCGATGGGCATCCGGTGTTCGCGTCGCGCATGAAGCGGCGGCTGCGCGCCGGCGCCAAGCTGATCGTCGCCGACCCGCGGCGGATCGACCTGGTGCGCTCCCCGCACATCGAGGCGCAGCACCATTTGCCGCTGCTGCCCGGCACCAACGTCGCCCTGCTGAACGCGATGGCCCACGTGGTCGTGACCGAAGGCCTGGTCGCCGAGGACTATGTGCGCGAGCGGTGCGACTTGGCGGAATTTGAAAGCTGGGCGCGCTTCATCGCGTTGGAGCACAACTCGCCGGAGGCGAGCGAGCCGCTGACCGGCGTGCCGGCAGCAGAAGTGCGCGCGGCGGCGCGGCTATTCGCCACCGGGGGCAACGCCGCCATCTATTACGGGCTGGGCGTCACCGAGCACAGCCAGGGCACCACCACCGTGATGGCGATGGCGAACCTGTCCATGGTGACGGGCAACATCGGCAAGCTCGGCGCCGGGGTGAACCCGCTGCGCGGCCAGAACAACGTGCAGGGCGCCTGCGACATGGGCAGCTTCCCGCACGAGCTGACGGGCTACCGCCACGTCTCCGATGACGCGGCGCGGGAGACGTTTGAAAGCTTCTGGGGCGTGCCGATCTCCGCCGACCCGGGCCTGCGCATTCCCAACATGCTGGACGACGCGGTGGAGGGCAGCTTCAAGGCGCTTTACATCCAGGGCGAGGACATCGCGCAGTCCGACCCCGACACCCAGCACGTCACCGCCGGGCTGCGGGCGATGGAGTGCATCGTGGTGCAGGACCTGTTCTTGAACGAGACGGCGAAATACGCCCACGTCTTCCTGCCGGGGTCGTCGTTTCTGGAAAAGGACGGCACCTTCACGAACGCGGAGCGGCGGATCAACCGGGTGCGCCGCGTGATGTCGCCGCTGGGCGGCCTGGCGGATTGGGAAGCGACGGTGGCGCTGTCCAACGCGCTCGGCTTCCCCATGAGCTACAGCCACCCCG
>CALMAB010000637.1 GCA_937858325.1 uncultured Acetobacteraceae bacterium | reverse complement strand
ACGTTGGGCCGCGCCGCGCCACGCACCGGGCCAAGCGCATCGTGCCGCTTCGTCTCGACCGCTGCCTGGCGCGGGGCCTGCGCGGCGCGGGCGCCGCGGCACTCGCGTATGGGGTTTCGGACCATCGGCCGATCCTCGTTGACCTCGTGCCGGATGGGGAGCGATCAGGTGGGTGAGGCACGGCGCTCCCCCGGCCGGCGCTGCACGCAACTCGTGCGGCTGCCGGCCCTGTTGGGCTTGGCGCTGGTGCTGGCGGGCGCCGGCGATCCCGCCCGCACGACCGCCAAGGTCAGTACGGATACGCAGCAAACGCTGCGGGGCTGGGGCATGTCGCTCGCCTGGGAGGCCAACGTCATCTACGGCAGCCCGTTCGACGCCGCGCGGGTCCCGGACCCGGCGGAGCAGCGCCGCTATATGGACCTCCTGTACGGCAACCCGTCGCGCGGGCCGGGCTTGGGCCTCAACGTGGCGCGCTACAACATCGGCGGCGGCGACAACCCGGAGCCGGGCCGCTGCCCGGCGCCCCCCGTGGTGCAGCCGGGCGCGCGGATGGAGGGGTTCCTCGCCGGGCCGGGCGCGCAATACGATTGGTCCCGCGACAGGAGCCAGCGGCGTATGCTGCACGAAGCCAAGGCGCGCGGGGCCAACGTGTTCGAGGCCTTTTCCAACTCGGCTCCCTGGTGGATGACCGTGAGCGGCTGCGCGTCGGGCGCCGAGCGGGCCGGGGAGGACAACCTGCGCGCCGACGCCGTGCCCGCATTTGCCGCTTACCTCGCCAAGGTGGTCGAGCATTTCCGCCGCAAGGAGGGCATCGCCTTCGGCAGCGTCAGCCCGCTGAACGAGCCGGACGGCGCCTGGTGGGTGGCGGGCGGCCGTCAGGAAGGGAGCTTCGCCAGCCTTGCCACGCAGGAAGCGGTGGTTGTCGCGCTGGCCCGGGCGCTGGCGGGGAGCCGCGCCAAGGTGTCCGGGACGGAGGCCAACAGCATGGACGCCATGACGGGGTTTCTGGCGCAGATGGGGGCTGCGTCGCTTGGTGCGCTCGGCCAGGTGAACGTGCACCAGTACAACGGGACTGATCCCGAGGCCTTGCGCCGCCGGGTTTCGGCGCTCGGCAAGCCGCTTTGGGCGAGCGAGGTCGGCTGCTGCTTGTCCGCCGGCCAGTCCGAGATGGCGGGCGCGCTGTTTATGGCGAACGCCATCCGCACCGCGCTGCGCGTGCTCCATGCCGAGGTTTGGTGCTTTTGGCAGCCGGATTGGGGTGTGATCGACGCCCGAAACGGCCATCCGCGCCCCTTGCGGCAGTTCTATGCCATTGCGCAGTATACCCGCTTCATACGCCCGGGGTTCACGGTGCTGTCCAGCCAGGGGGATACGCTCGCGGCCTTGTCGCCGGACCGGCGTCGGCTGGTGCTGGTGGCGACCAACGGGAGCGGGGAGAGCGCCGTCCATGACATCGACCTGACCGCGTTCCGCCGGCCCGGCGCCGCCGTGGCGATCTATCGCACGGCGGAGGACCCGGCTGTCAGCCTGGCCTACGAGCCGGGCCGGGTGAACGACGCTGGCCACCTGATTGACCGCCAGCCGCCTGCCTCCGTCAGCACCTACGTGATCGAGGAAGCACCGGTGGCCGCGCTGGGGCATGCTGCGCCGTGATGGGGGACGTCAGCGACGAGGCCGGTCGCTTCTAGACAAGTCACTCAATCAATTGCCAGCATACGAGATTGATTGGTGACGAATACCGCCTGGAACTTATCTCAGCATCCGGCTGAGTCGCTGCCAGGCTGGATCGGACCCATTCAGGCCTCCTCAATCAGCGGTCAAAGGCCTGCCAGAGCAGTCATCAGGCGGCGGTATGGGATGCGCTCCTGCTCGAGACGGACGTGGTTGCCGTATCGGTTGAGCTTCAAATCCTCGAAAAGCTGGCGCTCAGCTTCGAACAGGCACGGCAGGTCGCCGGCGAATGGCTGGTCTTCCCGGACCCAGAGCGGCCGGTGGGCGAGAAGCGTCGCCCTGTCCATCAACAGCGACTGAGCCTCGGGAAAATAGGTCCGCAGACGCGCCAAGATGGCAAAGCCGTGCGTGTCGATGTCACCCCAATACACGATGCGAGACCGCCTGAGCCACTTGGCCTCAGCGAGTAGGCCCAGGCTGTAGCCAAGCCGGAACAGGACCAATGCTTCACTCACCTGGGGAAAGGCAAGCCCATTCACCTCGTTTTCCGTGATGAAGACGATCCGCGGGTTTAGATCCAAGTGAGCGAACGCTTCGGCCGGGGTGCTGATGTCCGACAACCCGGCGAACGTGGACTGCCTGTCCAGTAGCCGGAAGCGGACGAGTGCCGGCTTGCTGCGCAAGCCATAGCGGGCTTCAAACGTGGACGCAACGCCAGGAGCTGACCGGCTTGGCTCGCGCGCCAGGACAATGTCCAGCAACTCCGAGAGCAGACCACGCCGGCTTTCGATGAATTTTGTGTCGATCTGCGCAATGTCCACCTGCCGCAGGTACAGTCCCGATCTCGGATTTTCCCGGAACCAGGCCACGACGGCGAGGATGTGCGCCCAGTCTGCTGCGTGCTCCAGCGCCAGCAGGGGTTTCCTCGCGAGCCATGGCAGGAGGTCGGGGCAGGCGGCCGCCGTGGCGCTCGCGAGCGCCTCGAAACGCCTGGCGTCCGCCTGCTTGCGGATGAGTTGCAGCGCGTCTGCCTCGGTCGCGACCACGATCTCATACGGGAGTCGATTGCGGCCCAGGTGGCGATGCCGCACCTCGCGCCAGACGAGGTCGAACCCGAAGCCGCGCCCGGTCCGGCTCGCCGCCTCCAGGTCGCAAACCCAGGTCTGGGCGTCTCCGAAACGCGCCGCCAGCGCCGGGCTATCGGGTCCTCGCACGCGGAGGCGGAGCGGGAAGATCGCATCGCCCGTCACCTTCGCAGCGGCGATGCGGCCGTTGAGCCAGAGTTTGAGGAGCCAGGCCTCGACGTCTTCGGCGCCCGTCCAGGCCGGGTCGGCGGTCATGCCGTGCGCAGCAGACGTTCCTGCCGGTACTCCTCGATCGTCAGGTTACGCAGCATGGAGCGCTTGCCGTCCTGGTTGTGGACGAACCCGACGGCCGAAACGAACGGCTCGATGGTGTGTATTTTCTGCAAGGGCGTGACGACGAGGAGCTGCAGGTCGAGCTTTTGGAACAGCTCCAACCCGTAGCGGGCGGACTCGTCCGTACCACGGCCGAAGGCTTCGTCGATCAGCACGAAGTGGAAGGCGCGCGACTGGTGGGCGCTGATCTCCAGGCCGAACTGATAGGCGAGACTCGCGGCGAGCACGGTGTAGGCCAGCTTCTCCTTCTGGCCTCCTGACTTGCCGCCGGAGTCCGCATAATGCTCGTGCTCGCTGTCGTCCTCGCGCCAACGCTCGGAGGCCGAGAACGCAAACCAGCTGCGCACGTCGGTGACTTTGCGGCTCCAGCGCTTGTCGAGGTCCGCCGCCCCTTCGCGGCCCCGGAAACGTTCGATGACCCGCTTCACCTGCAGGAACTTGGCTTCGGAGTAGTCGCCATCCTGCGATCCGGTGAGCGCACCTTCGGTGCAGGACCGAAGGTCCTGCTGGAAGTTCCGGATCTCGATGTCGCTGTTCGGCTCGGCTTCGAGAACGATGTAGCGGCCTGGGTTGTAGGCGATGCCGCGCAGGGACGTGTTGATGCGGTCTATGCGCTCGCGGATGGTTTCGCGTTCGCGGGCGAGCTGCGACTGGAAGTTGGCCACTTCGCGTATGGTGTTCTCGTTCAGCAGCGCCTTGAAGCGCTTCTCGAACTGCGGAAGATCATCGGTTCTGAGGGTGGCCAGCATGGCCCGGTACTCGCCGCTCGCCTCGATTGCGGCATCCACGTCGCGGGTCTCCGGTGGATAAGCGGCCTTGTAAGCCTGCATGGCGCGGATGATCCGGTCGCGCAGGCGGTCGATGCGGTGGCCTTCCGCGTCGATCCGGGTCTGCAGGCGCTCACGAAGCTCGCGTTCGCAGGTGTCGGAGTTTTCGATGGTGAGCTTGTGGTCACCCGGCGTTTCCGCCCGCAAGCCGTCCAGACGCGGGAAGACAACATCGCGCAAATGATCGGTCGCCACCGCCGCTTCTTCAGTCACGATCCGGAGCTGCTCCCCAGCGACCCGGCGGCGTTCCTCGATCCGTACCTGGTCTGCGTCCGCCGCCTTGTGGCGCGTGCCGAGGGCGACGATCTCCTGCTCGATCTCGCTGAACTTCGCCGTCAGGGTCTTGAGCGCATCCGACCCCTCCTGCAACTGGCGCCACTCCTGGTCGAGCTTGTCGATTTCGGTTGCGATGGGCCGCCAGTCCAGCTCGCCGAAATCGGTGAACACCGACAATTGGCTGATTTTATTGAGCCTGTCGGCCAAGGTGCGCCCCTTGTCCGTCAATTGCACGATCAGGGCGGCGACGGGAGCGGAGCGCTGTTCGAGATCGCCGATCTTCTTTGCAAGGGCCGCGATCTTGGCCTGGTTCGACCAGCCGAGGACGTAGCGGGTGCGGTCCTCCAGGCGATGGCGATCGTCCTTCTCGTGGCGCTCGCCCTTCGTCTTGATCTGCCCGGTCCGGGTCAGCGCACGCTCCTCCCGCCGGAACTGCTCCATGCTCGCACAGCAGGCGTAATCGAAACGCCGGCCAAGCTCCGTCTCAAGCCATCCGTAAAATTCGGAGTCCGACTTCAGGGCCAGCTTGCGGACCAGTGAGGACGGATGAAGTTGTGTGATTGCCGGACGCCGTTCCCGCACGCGGAAATAGACCAGCCGGTCGCCGATAGGGGTCTGATCGACCCAGTCCGCCACCTTGGCGTAGGCCTCGTCCGGCACCAGCAAGGACAGGGCGAAGCCGTGCAGCACCCGTTCCGCCGCGCCCTCCCAGGCGCGTTCTCCGGGCCGGATCTCGATCAGCTCGCCGACGAAGGAAAGCGCCGATTCCGGGAGGCCGAGCGCCATGCAGAGCTCGTCACGGATCGCCAGGGTGCGGCCGGGAATGTTGGAACGACGCCGGCGCAGCGACGCCACTTCGCCGGACAGCTCCTCATGCTCGGACCTGAGCTTGCGGAACTCGATCTGGGCCTCGGTCAGCGCGTTCTGGGCCTCCGCTTCCTGCTCGCGGATGGAGCCCGCTTCGCTCTCGAGCTGCCGCCGATTGGAGATGAAGGCGTCGGCGTCCTTGGCGTCGGACAGTCCTGCCGCCTCCGCAAGTTCCGCGTATTGGTCCGCGCGCCTGGACCGTTCATCGCGGGACCGGGTCTGGCGCTTGATCTCCACGCGCAGGGCCTCGATGCGGTCGCCGCCGTTTTCGCCGATGGCGCGCTTGACCTCGTCCCGTTGCGCCGCCTGGTCGTTCAGCCGGGCGACCAGCGCCTGGGCGCGGGCAGCCGCGCGCTCCAGATCCGCCTCCAGGGTCTCGAGCCGCACACGCAACAGGGCGGCCTTGAGCCCGGAGAAGTAGGGCCGCAGGGCGTCGCGGGCTTCGCGGCAGCGGCCGATCTCGGCGGTCAGGGTCTCGAACTGGTCGCAGTCGCCGGTGAGCGGTCCCAGCCGCTCGATTTGGTCCTTGGCCTTCAGGACGGCCTCGTGCGCCCGGTGCAGGTCCTGGAAGTGGTCGATGAGCGCCTGGACCCGCGGTTCGACGTCGAACGGCTCGAGCATGTGCTGGCGCACAAAGTCGGTGAGATTGCCGACGGCTTTCATGGAGACCGTTTGGTGAAAAAGGTCGAGCGCCTGATCGCTCTGAATTCCGAAGCGGCGGCGAAAGGCTGCGCCATAGGGTGGGAAGCTGTCGTGGACCTCCACGGAGGGCGTGGACCGCAACCTTTTCCTCAGGGCGGTGATGTCGCCGCCGAAGTCCTGGAAATGCCCGGCGATCGAAAGCGGCCGGTCGGCGACTACATAGACGCGTGACGGTTGTCCCTGGGGTTCTCGGAACCAGAAGACCTGCGCCAAGGTGACATCCTGGTCGAATGCCTCGTTGCGGAAGCGTCCGAGGATGACAGCGTAGGTCTTATAGTTGCGAAGGCCCACCCGTTTTGCGGAATGGCCTGCCTCGCCGCGTTCGGACTTGAAATGGCCGAGGACATAGGACCGGAGATCCCGCTCGCCAGCCTCTGCTCCCGCCGCCCTGTTGTAGGCGATCTTCTGCGCCGGCACGAGCAGCGCCGTCACCGCATCGACCAGGGTCGATTTGCCCGAGCCGACGTCTCCGGTCAGCAGGGCGTTCTCGCCGTTCACGTCCAGGCCCCACACAGTCCCGTGGAACGTCCCCCAATTCAGCACCTCGCACCTCTGCAGGCGCATGCCCGTACGGGTGCGTTCAGGGACGACGGCGGCGATGGCTGGGACCCCGCTCATGGCTTTTCCGCCTCCTTAAGGGCCGCCCCGTGACGGCGATAGGCGTCCAGGCGCGTGTTGAATTCGCTCAGCCATTGGGCGTCCACGAACGCTTTCAGGAGCCGCTGCACCTCGTACAGCTCCTCGGCCGCGCGCATGCGGCGGAGGAACCCCATCTCCACGACATGGGCGATATGGCGGTCGATCCGGGTCCGTAGGCGGGCTTCGTCGGTCGTGTCGGGCAGGAACAGCCGCATCATGTCGAGGATGTCCTCCGGCCGGAGCACCAGTCGGGCGTCGGCGCTGCTGGCGTCGAACTCCACGAGCTTCTTGCGCAGCAGCGCCAGCAGCAGGCTGACGCCGAAGCTGAGCTGCCGGCGTGGGACGAGACGGGGAACGGCGTCAGCATCCGCCGTCCCGTCGCGCTGGCGTAGAAAAGCGAAGCCTTCCGCCTCGTCCAGAACCAGCTCCAGCCCGAGCACCCGCACGTAGTCGCGCAGACGGTCCTGCAGATTAAGAACATGCTGCCAGAGGAGTGGATCATCGTCTCGGTTGGTGACGCCCTTGAAGAGCGTGACCGCGACCATGGAGAACGGATCGGCGACCAGCTGACCGTTCATCGCTAGGGCACCGCTTCCATCATCTGGGCTGGGCGCTTGAAGATTACTGCGGGCATGAAGGCGCGGCGGTTTGCGCCGGCGTCGTCGATCCAGGCGATGGCGACGCGTCGGCCGTCGTCGATCAGGGCGTCAGGATCGTCAGCCGCCAGGCTCAGATAGGCGATCAGCTCCGCCAAGCCCTGTTCCAGCGGCTGGGTTTCGACAAGGTCCTGCAGCGACACCTGGCTGCGGGACTGCAGCAGGCGCCGGACCGCCTGCATCAGCCGCGCCTTATCGACGTGGGAGGTGGCGAAGAGCGCGTCCAGCGAGGCGAGGTCCATGTCGACGTCGAGACCATCCACCTCGATTGGCGTCTTCTCCGGCGGTGTGAACAGGGGACGGTCCATCGCCAGTCCGATCCGTGGCGCAGGTTCATCGAGCGGCATCAGGTTCCCGCCGGGCGGGTCGGCGCGGACGGCCAAGGCGTTCAGCTCGACCTGACGGATAAGGTCCATGATGCGCCGGTTCTCGAGCCAGGCCTGGTCGTCGAGATAGCGCCGAAGCTGTTCCGAAAGCCGCGCCACCGTCCGCTGCGCCACCTCGCCGGCGTCGAGCCAGTCGTAGTGGATGCGTAGCAGTCTCCGGTCGGGCTCCAGCGCCTGGACGGCCTCCATCGCGAATGCGGCTTGCAGCAGCGCCGAGAGCTCCTCCTGGCGGGCCGGCGACATGAGCAGGTCCCAAAAGGCCCTGAAGCTCTTGCCTTCATCGGAGTCGGCAATGAGGTCGCGCTGGCCGAACACCTCTTCAAGCAGGCCGGCCTTGCCGCCTTCCCAGGTGGCTATGCGTTCTCTGGCCGCCCGGTCAAGCCTGCAGAAGTTCTGCTCCACCTCGCGGAAGTCCGATAGCAACCCGCGCGCCGTGCCGGCGACCTGCATGAAGCGTTCCCGGATTTGCGTGGCGCCGAGAACTTCTAATCGTCCCTTCTGGATGTCCCGGATTTCGCGGTCGATCTCGGCCTTGCGCTTTTGCAGGTCCGCGATGCGCGCCCTGGGATCGGACTGCGCCCGTTCGACGAGTTGCCGGAGCAGGTCGAAGACGGTCATCATCCGGGACTCGGTCCCGACGAACTGCCGCACTTGCAATCCGGCCAGCCACTCCAGCGCCTTTTCCGTGGCAGGCGTGAGGTCGAAGGAGGGTTCATCGACGCTCCCGGCGTAATACTTGCGAAGCCAGCCGTGCTCGTCGGACGCCCAGTCGTCGAGGTACTCGCCCGCGGATTTGGGAAAGGCCTCGTTGCCAGGCTCGGCCCGCAACGTGTAAAGATGATCCTCCAGCCTCGAGATGAGTTCCGACTGGAGATGGGTGCGGATGTTGGTGCGGATGAACGCGTCCTGGAGCACGCTCGCGATCAGCGGCGCGTGAGCGGCTGTGAGAAGCCGCCAGGCCGGGTGCTTACGCCGCAGCGCTTCCAGTGTTTGATAGTCCATGCGACCAATCTCACCTTGCGGCGACGTCAAATGCGGTCGCAGCTATAGCTGAAATTCAGAACAAAGTGTATTTGTATCGTTCGGCACCCAGCAAGCAATCGACTGCCTACCACAGGGGAGGGCAGGCGTCCCCAACCCGACAGGTAAGCAGCCAAACGGATGGGGTGGGATTCGAACCCACGGTGGGCTTGCACCCACGGCGGTTTTCAAGACCGCTGCCTTAAACCGCTCGGCCACCCATCCATGTCGCTTGGCGTCCTCCCTAACCGGTGGCCGGTGGTTTATCAAGGCGAAACGAGGACCCGCTTGGGAGGACCAAGAATGGCGCGAGTTGTGTCGGCGAAACGTGCCCCGTCAGCAGTGTTGGTGCTGCTGCTTTCCGTGCCGGCGCAAGCCGCGCCTCCCGACGCCTACGACACGCTGTCCCGCCTCGTCGGCCACAGCAAGGCCGAGCTGGTCCAGCGGTTCGGCCAGCCCAACGACACCATCACCACCATCGACGGGGAGCGCCTGTTCTACGAGACGCTGGACACTGGCCGGGTCGGCGGGGTGAGCGGGCGGAGCACGCGCGCCGGCGGACCCAGCGGTTTCGGCCTGTTCCCAGGCGGCTACTCCTTCCGCTGCAAGACCGAGGTGGTGATCGCGGACGGCCGCGTGCGGGCGTTCAACCGGAGCGGCAACGACTGCCATTGACCCCGAGGCAGCGTCCAGCCTTCGCAACCGCTCAAGCAGGACCCGCTGCAACTACTTGTGATTTCAGGATCCGCAGATGGATGCGGCGTGCACAGCACATCGCGCCGCGCGGGACGCCTCGGTGGGCCTCCAAGCCTGCAGCCGGGGCAGCGCGGGCCAGGCTGGAATTGAGAATGCTAATCATTTACACTATTGCGCTTCCGTCTTGACTGCATAATGCCTGGCCCTAACTGCTGGCCTATGCGCAACTTCTCTGAACTGACCGAACGCGACTTGCTCGCCCTTGCCATATCCAGCGAGGAGGAGGACGGCCGCGTTTACGCCGACTTCGCCCATGACCTGCGGGACGAGTATCCCGGCAGCGCCCAAATGTTCGCCGACATGGCGGCCGAGGAGAACGAGCACCGCCGCAAGCTGATCGACGTGTTCGCGGAGCGGTTCGGCCCGCACATCCCGCTCGTGCAGCGGCAGGAGGTGCGGGGCTGGGTGCAGCGCAAGCCGGCCTGGCAGGTGCGCGCCATGGGCATCGAGGCGGTGCGCCGGCACGTGCAGCAGATGGAGCAGGACGCCGGGCGCTTCTATCAACGGGCGGCGTCCCGGACCTCGGACGCCGGCATCCGCAAGCTGCTCGGCGACCTCGCCGAGGCCGAGCTGGCGCACGAGCACACCGCCGGCGCCATCGAGCAGAAGCGCCTGCCCGGCGAAACCCGCGTGGCCGAGGACGACAACGCCCGCAAGCGGTTCGTGCTGCAGATCATCCAGCCCGGCCTGGTCGGGCTGATGGACGGCTCCGTGTCCACGCTGGCCCCGGTGTTCGCGGCGGCCTTTGCGACGCACAACTCCTGGAACGCCTTCCTGGTGGGCATGGCCGCCTCGCTCGGCGCCGGCATCTCGATGGGCTTCGCGGAGGCGCTGGCGGACGACGGCAAGCTGTCGGGCCGCGGCACGCCTTTGCTGCGCGGCTTGGTTTGCGGCTTGATGACGGTTGCGGGCGGCATCGGCCATACGCTGCCTTACCTGATCCCGGACTTCGTGACCGCGACGGTTCTGGCGGGCGTCGTGGTGGTGATCGAGCTGGCGACCATCGCCTGGATCCAGTGGAAGTACATGGACACCCCGCCGCTGTCCGCCGCCGCCAAGGTCATGCTCGGCGGCGCGCTGGTGCTCGCGACCGGCATCCTGATCGGCAGCGCGTAGAAACGGAGGCCACACTTATCCTCCTATTCAGGAACATCATGCTCATGTGTCTCTTGGCTTCCCCGTGATGACCCGGCTCACCCCTGACCTTGCGGATCGCTTTGCGGGCACAGCACTCGGCCACGTCACACGCGAGTATCCAAACAAGCTTGACCACGTGATGGCCGGGCCGGCGGACGCCCGGGGGCCGCATGACCTGCATCCGGTATTCTACGGCAGCTTCGATTGGCACTCCTGCGTGCACGGCTACTGGATGCTGGCGACCCTTCACCGCCGCTTCCCCGCGATGCCGCGGGCGCCGGCGATCCGTTCCCTGTTCGACGAGCACCTTGCGCCGGACCACGTGGCCGGCGAGTGCGCCTACCTCAACCGCCCCGAGGCCCGGGGGTTCGAGCGTCCCTACGGCTGGGCCTGGCTGCTCAAGCTCGCGTCCGAGCTGGCGCTGCACGACACGCCGGAGGGGCGGACCTGGTCCGCCGCCTTGCACCCGCTCGCCCAGGCTTTCGCCGCGCGGTTCATGGCATTCCTGCCGCTCGCCACCTACCCGGTGCGCGCCGGCGTGCACAGCAACACCGCGTTTGCCATCCGGCTCGCGCTCGACTACCCGGACGCGGCGCTTCGCGACGCGCTCGTGGACGCGGCCCGGCGCTGGTACGCCCAGGATGCCGACTGCCAGGCCTGGGAACCCGGCGGCGACGAGTTCCTGTCGTCCGCGCTGATCGAGGCGGAGTGCATGCGCGCCGCCCTGCCGGACGACGAGTTCCGCCCCTGGTTCGCCCGCTTCCTGCCGCGCTTGGCGCAAGGTCAGCCGGCGACGCTGCTCAATCCCGCCACCGTCAGCGACCGCAGCGACGGCAAAATTGCCCATCTGGACGGGCTGAACCTCAGCCGCGCCTGGTGCTGGCGCGC
>CALMAB010000636.1 GCA_937858325.1 uncultured Acetobacteraceae bacterium | reverse complement strand
GCCCGTGTCCGACGCGCTGCGGGGTGCGGCCAAGGCCGACCCTGCCGTCGCGGCGGCGGTCGCCGCGGAGGCCTACCAGTTCCAAAGCCGCTGGGGCGCGCTCGACGCCAACACACAAGTAGAGGAGCGCAAGATCGCCCAGCAGGACGCGCAGATCGCGGCGCTCCGGGCGCAGATCGCCTCGGCCGGCATCCGCATGAACCTGGTGAAGGAGGAGCTGCGCGGCGTCGATTTCCTGATGTCGAAGGGGCTGTCAACCAAGCCGCGCCAGCTTGAGCTGCAGCGCGCCGAGGCGGAGATGCGCGGCGCCATCGGCCAGTTCGCCGGGCAGTACACCCAAGCGGTGGAGGTCATCGCGCAGATCCGGTCCGGGCTCGTCAACACCATGGAGTCGCGCCGGGCCGACATTTCGCGCGAGCGTTCGGAAACCCAGGCCGCCCAGGCCGACGCCGAGCAGCGGCTGACCGCTGCCCGGGACCTGCTGCAGAAGCGCGAGATCCTGGCGCCGGAGGCCGGCACGGTGACGGACTTCAAGTACTTCACCCCGGGCAGCAGCATCGTGGCAGGCCAGCCGGTGATGGACCTCGTGCCGGACACCCAGCACATGCTGCTGGAGGGCACGGTTGCACCGTGGGACGTGGAACACCTCGTGATCGGCCAGCCGGTCAACGTGCGGCTCACGGCCTACAAGGCGCGCCGCGTGCCGGTCATCACCGGCCGGTTGACCTATGTCGGCGCGGACCGCCAGATGGATGCGAACAACTCGCCGGTATACGTGGTGCGCGCCGAGATCGACCCCGATGCGCTGCGCGACAAGCCCGGCGTCGTGCTGCTGCCGGGCATGCCGGCGGACATCCTGATCGTGAACGGCGCCCGCTCCGTGCTCGACTTCCTTGTCAGCCCGATCACCGACGGCATCAGCCACGCGTTGAAGGAGGAATGAGCGGCGCGGCGTGGCAATCCAGGGGCCGCCGGCACGGCGCCTGACCCCTGGATTGCCGTGTCGCTGCCCTCCTCAGCAATAACGAACGGGGCGGGGTAAGGAGCCGTTGGTCTTACCGCGTGCCGACGTTGCTGCGGGCTTGGCTCCGGTCTTCGCGCGCTTCTCTCGCAGAACGGCGAACAGCAACGTTGATCGCTGAATTGAAGTCTGGCTGGGTCGTGCCATCAAACCTGTTCACGTGCTCCCAGCGAACGGCACCGTCGAAGTGAGTTCCCGAACCGGCCGGCTTCACGGTCCCGGTGACACCGCCACTACGGGCGACGTAAAGCTCCAGTCCAGAAATGGCATACGTCCCCGCAGTGACCATGACGCCGGGCCGCCATTCATGGTACTCGCCTTTCTGCACGAGGACGCCGACTTGCTGGGTCCGTGCTGGCTGGTCATCATCCACCGTGACGCCGCTCACCTTGTTGTGCTGCGCCACGCCGCCAAACCCTTGCAGGAAGGCAACCCCTCCGTTCCAGGCGCTGCGCACGGAGAACTGCTGGTTGTTGTTCCTGAACGTGCCACCTTCCAGGGTGTTGGAGGAGCCGTAGAAGGCGATCCCGTTGCCAGCGCAACCCTCTCCCGTCAGGTTGCGGAGCACGTTGTTGTAGCCCGTTATCGAGTAGCAGTTGTCGCCGGTGCCCTTGGCCGAGCTGTCGGTGAGCGTGTTGTCGTGTGCTTGGTAGGTCATCCCCACCAGTTCGAGCCTGCTCCTCGTCGTTTGCAGGTGGGCCAGGTGGTTGTGGTGGGACTCACCTGAGAGGATGACGCCGAAGCCAGCCTGGTCCTCAAGCTTGGCGCCATCGACCGTGTTGCCGAAGCTGGACTTGATCGTGATGCCGTGGGAGCGGCTTCCGACCGACGTCAAGTCCTTGATCAGGACTCCGCTTGTTCCTTCCAGCAGCGCGACGCCATCAGCCGGGTGGATCAGGCGGACGCCTTCGATCCGCCCGTCGCGAGATCCTGCCAAGCGGATGGCGCTGGAACTCGACGCGTCGCTTCCGTCGATGGCGATCTGGCTGATCAGGAAGTCGGACGAACGGCTGTCCCCGTAGAAAGCCGTTCCAAGCCTACCAAGCTTGAGGACAGGGGAGTTCTCACCAATCAAGCTCAGCCCGGTGGGGATGTAGATGCCTTCCCGCAAGTCGCAGCTTGCGCCGCTCGGATCAGCTGAAAGGATGACCTTCCCTCGCGAGGCTTGGGCGGCGGTCAGTGCCGCTTTGAGGGCGTCTGTCACGTCCGTGTGCACGCGGCAACGTACCCGCGTTGCTTGCTTTTGCTCGGCGAGCACGTCTGCAGACCGGGCGTGGGCGGGCGAGAGCACACCGAAAGCGGTGCCCAGCAGCAGCACTGCCAGGCTGCGCTTCATGACTGAGGATCCCGTGCTGACATGGTGCAAGGCAGAAGTCCCTTTTGTTGGATCCACGGCAGCGCACAGCAAGGCAGCGCCAGAATGGTTCAACCCACCTATTTGCCTGCCGCGATCCGCTTCAAGAAGGCTGCCGGTTCCAGACGGTTCGCGACCAGGAAGTCCAAGTATTTGGACGCGCACCTGCTGCGGTGCTGATCGTAGATGCTGGGATCGAAGTTGATCAGCTTCTTCAGGTTCACCCGTGTGATCGGCGCCTTCAACTGGTCCGCATTGACATGGGGAACGCCCGTGTTCTCGCACAACTCCCGAGTACGAGAGTCAATCGTAACGGTTAAGCCCATCTG
The DNA here is from genome assembly GCA_937858325.1 of uncultured Acetobacteraceae bacterium. Taxonomy (GTDB): domain Bacteria; phylum Pseudomonadota; class Alphaproteobacteria; order Acetobacterales; family Acetobacteraceae; genus CAHJXG01. Next base: position 2,211 of record CALMAB010000636.1, on the reverse strand, counting down.
TTCAGCTTGCAGCGCCAAGGCGACGCCGTGGTATCGGGTGCCGACGGCCAAATCGTAACGGCGGAGCGAGTCCATCCAGGCCGGCACATCATAAAAAGACCGCGCATAATTGCGGCACCAGACCTTGAATTCCTCAAAGCTGTAATGCGGGACGGTGTGGTTGTGCAAGCCTTTCAGGCCGTGCGGGTCTATGCCGTCAAAAACGCCGCGCGAGATCTTCACAATCTCTGCCAAGGACATGACAAAATACTTCCCACGAGCGATGCGATCCATCAACAAGCTGATGAGCTGGTGCTCGATCTCGCGCGTGTTCATCCACGCTTGGTGGCCTGCAGCCACGGATATCGAGCGCGGCAGCCCCACCTGCGACCAGTTCTTGTGTATCTTCTGCCCTAATCCGGGTTCCTGATTGATGAAGTAAGAAGGACAGCCGCCGACAACGCTACCAGTCAATCCCAGCTTGTCGAGTTGCCCGGATGTATAGGCGCCGCGCGTGTAGATGTTTGAGGACGTTGACTTACTGGATTTCGCGATGACCCTTGCCCACCGAAGCGTGCCATCGGTCAGCTCGATGTCCCGCTCGTAGCTGTCAGCCTGCGCGCCAAGCCCGATGGCCACGATCGGCAGACCTGATTTTTCAAGATTGTCAGCCATCGCGCCATAGTCGGTGTGACGTCCGAGCTGGTTGGCGCTGGGAACCACGATGATGTCGGCATTGCCCTTCAAGGTTTCCGCTGACGTGCTCCAGCCGAAGAACTTCGTCGGGTTCTTTATGTGGCTGGCGACCGCATAGACGAATGCCAAGTTCCCATTGTTGTGCCCAACGCCGTTGTACAAGTAGTCGAAGTCAGCGTTCGAGTACAAGCCGAGTTCTGGATATTTCCAAAGGATCGCCACCCGGAGCGGCTCAGCGGAACGGGGCGATGCCGGTGCAAGCTCACGTCCAGGGTTTGGTGCTGCAATCGTGGCTTCGAGCATGTTGTGTCCCAACCCGCCGGGTAAGAAGTTGATTCTCCTCGGGCAGTGTAGAGAGTGCAGCAACGGCTGTCGTGGGAACGACAATCATTATTTGTCAGGAATTGATCAGAGTGATCCTGAAGCGGAATCCGTGCCACCGCGCAAACCTTCGACGTCCGCCGACCACGGCCTCAAAACCATCCTCGGCAGCGTCCCTGAGATTGCGTTGAAGGAAAGTGCCGCCGGGTGAACTGGCGGCCAAATCCTTATTGCGCCACGGGCAGCTCGGATGCGCGGACGGTGCCGTTCTGGCTGCTGAAGCTCAGCTCCTGCCCGCCGCTCTGCGACTGCGACACGCCGTTGATGCGGTGCTCGCCGCTGTCATAGATCGTGACGCGGCCGGCCTGCTCCACCGCGACCCGGCGGGCGTCCGGGAAGCAGGCGTAGCGCATGCCGTTCTGCGATCCGGTCGCGGAAGGCCGGCCCAGGTCCTGCGGCCACCAGTCGCCGCGCGGCGGCGAACGCTTCTCGCCGTGGTGCTCCTCGTCCTGCTGCCCCCCTTCTTGCTGCTGCGCTGCCGGCGGGTCGCTTCGGGGCGGCATGGTTGCCGCGGACTTCGCCAGCTCGCCGCACAAGGCGTTCACCTTGTCCTTCAGCGCCGTGTTGAACATGTCGCCCACCTGCGTCATGCCGCCGGCGGACCATTGGCCCATGCCGCCCAGGTCCGGGTGGCTGAACTGCGCCTGCCGCCCGCCGCCGCGGCGCAGGGCGTCCTGCAGCACCCGCACCGCGTCCACGCTCACGCCGTGCTGGCGCGCCAGGTCGTCAATCGAGCCGGGCATCAGGACCGCTCCCCCGCGTTGGTCTGGTGCTGGACCTCGGCGTCCGCGCCCGGCGGCTGGTCCGGCGATTTCGCCCCCTCCGGCGCGGGGTGCTTTTCCAACGGCTTGTAGGCTTCCGTCGCGTCGCCCTCGCCGAACTGGCCCTTGTTGCCGGGCAGCTTGCCCTTGTCGGTCTCGTCTGCGGCCATCGGTGGTGCCTCCTTTCTGCCAATTCGAGTGACAGACGCACCAGGGCGGCCCCGGTTCAACGCGCGTCTTGGCGCCGGGCGACGTTCCCGTGCATCGTGCCGGCCGCGGCAACCCTCGCCAGGAGCTCCCATGCACCGTCGCCAACTCGCCTCGACCGCCGCGCTCGGCATCGGCGCCGCGGCGCTGCCCCTCCCCGCCCGTGCGGAAAGCGGCGGCCCGGTAC
>CALMAB010000635.1:10292-11584 GCA_937858325.1 uncultured Acetobacteraceae bacterium | reverse complement strand
GCCCGCGCCCGCGCGGCGGAACTGGACGAAATGGCCCGGCGCGGCGAACGGCTCGGCCCGCTGCACGGCATCCCCTATGGCATGAAAGACATCATCGACACCGCGGGCGTCGAGACTGCCTGGGGTGCGGAGCCGTATCAGGGGCGGGTGCCGGCGGAGGATGCGCACGTCACGGCCCTGCTGCACGGTGCCGGCGCGGTCATGCTGGGCAAGACGACGGTGGGCGCGCTGGCCTACGGCGACATCTGGCACGGCGGGCGCACCCGCAACCCGTGGAACACCGAGGAAGGGTCGAGCGGGTCGAGCGCCGGCTCCGCCTCGGCGACGGCTGCCGGGCTGGTCGGGTTCTCCATCGGCACGGAAACGCTGGGGTCCATCGTCGCGCCGTCCACGCGCTGCGGCACGACCGGGCTGCGCCCCACCTTTGGCCGGGTGTCGCGCCGGGGCGCCATGGCGCTGTGCCCGTCGCTCGACAAGATCGGGCCGATCTGCCGGGGCGTGGAGGACGCGGCGCTGGTGCTCGACGCGATCCGCGGCGCCGACCCGCTGGACCCCGCGCAGATCGCGGCCCCCTTCGGCTGGGACAGCGCCCGCCCGGTGGCCGGGATGCGGCTGGGCTACGTTGAGGCGGACTTTGCCGAAGGGCACGAGATGGACCGCGCGGCGCTGCAGGGGGCGGGCGAGCTGGGGTTGGAGCTGGTTCCCCTGACCCGGCCCGACCTGCCCTACGACGCGCTGATGAGCGTGCTGTTCGCGGAGGCCGCGGCGTCCTTCGAGGGGCTGACGCTCTCGGACCGTGACGACGAACTGACCTGGCAGGACAAGGAGGCCTGGCCGAACGCCTTCCGCAAGGCGCGCTTCCTGTCCGCGGTGGACCACGTGCAGCTCGACCGGTTCCGTTCAATGGTCATGCAGGCGACGGCCGCCATGTTCCGCGGCGTGGACGCGGTGATCGGGCCGAGCCAGGTCGGCCCCATGCTGGTCATCACCAACTTCACCGGCCACCCCTGCCTGTGCCTGCCCACCGGATTGCAGCGCGCCCACACCCGCGGGCCGCTGTCGCTGGCGCGCGCCAAGCTGGAGCTTGGCGAGGAAAAGGCCGGCCCGCTGCACGACGTGCCGCACACGGTTTGCATTTGGAGCGGGCTGTTCGACGAGGCGCCGGCGCTCACGGTCGGCCGGGCGCTGGAGCGGCGGTTCGGCTACGCCGCGCGCCGCCCGCTGGTCGGCTGAGGGCGTCCGCTCAGCGGTTGGCCAGCGCGTGCCGCTCCGTTGTCAGTGGCCGATCATCC
>CALMAB010000635.1:7660-10282 GCA_937858325.1 uncultured Acetobacteraceae bacterium | reverse complement strand
ATCCAGGGCCGCGCGCCTGGAGAGCTTTGGGCGGGAACGGCCTCCGCCGAAAGAGTGCGGCTGCGTGGCTTGCAGCAGCCGCAGGACGCGGGATGCGCGCCCCCGGACCGCTTCGGCGCGTCCGCGCTGCGCTCGTTGGTGGCGAAGGCGTCGCGCCGGCCCGCGTCCATGCCGGACAGGCGCGGGGCGGACAGCAGCACGCGCGGCGCCGGGTCGCCGCACCCGGCGCAAGGGTGCGGCGCCTGGAACTCCGCCATTGGCCGCACCGCCTCGAACGGGCCGCAGCGGGGACAGTCGTACTCGTAGGTGGGCATGGGGAAATCATAGGTCCGGGGCGAGCGGCATGTCCACGCCGCCCTTGATGCCGCCGCTCGGCCCGTCGGCGCCGGGGTTGATGTCGAAGTCGAAGATCTCGGTCGGCAGCCACAGCGTGGCGCAGGAGTTGGGGATATCGACCACGCCGCTGATGTGCCCCTGCACCGGGGCGGTGCCCAGGATCGAGTAGGCCTGCGCCCGCGAATAGCCGAACTTGGTCATGTACTCGATGGCGTTCAGGCAGGCCTGGCGGTAGGCGACGTTCACGTCCAGGTAGTGCTGCCCGCCCGCCTCATCGACCGAAATGCCTTCGAAGATCAGGTAGTCGCTGTAGGCCGGCTTGATGACGCTCGGCTTGAAGATCGGGTTCTTGATGCCGTACTTCGCCATGCCGCCCTTGATCAGCTCGACTTTCAAATGAATCCAGCCCGGCATCTCGATGGCGCCGCAGAAGGTGATCTCGCCGTCGCCCTGGCTGAAGTGCAGGTCGCCCATGGACAGCCCGGCGCCGGGCACATAGACCGGAAAGAACACGCGGGCGCCGCGCGACAGGTCCTTGATGTCGCAGTTGCCGCCGTGCTCCCGCGGCGGCACGGTGCGGGCACCGGTGGCCGCGGCGGCGGCCTTGGCCTCGCCCTTGAGCCGGCCCATGTGCGCGGTCGGCCCGAACGGCGGGTTGGCCAGCGGCGGCACCCGCTCCGGGTTGGTGGCGATCAGCCCGGTTTCCCGCCGGTTCCAGGTGTCCAGCAGCTTCGGGTCCGGCAGGCAGCCGATCAGCCCCGGGTGGATCAGCCCGGCGAACCGCACCCCCGGCACGTGGCGCGACTTCGCGAACATGCCCTCGAAGTCCCAGATCGACTTCTGCGCCTGCGGGAAATGGTCGGTCAGGAAGCCGCCGCCGTTCTTCTTGGAGAAGAAGCCGTTGAACCCCCAGGCGTTGTGCGGGAACGCCCCGATGTCCAGGAAATCCACCACCAGCAGGTCGCCCGGCTCCGCGCCCTCCACCCCCACGGGGCCGCTCAGGAAATGCACGATGCTGAGGTCGATGTCGCGCACGTCGGCGGCGGAGTCGTCGTTCTTGATGAAGCCGCCGGTCCAGTCGAAGCACTCGATGATGAAGTCCTGGCCGGGCTTCACAGTGGCGGCCATCGGGATGTCCGGGTGCCAGCGGTTGTGGATCATGTCGTTCTCATAGGGCGACTGCGACAGATCGACCTTGATGAGCGTGTCCGGCATGGCGGGTCCTCCTTAAGGGTTGGTTACACGGCCAGATAGCGGGCGACGCGGTCCTCATCGACGTCGGCCCGCGCGCTGCCGTGCACGATGGCGCCGCCCTCCATGACGAGCACCCGGTCGGCGATGTCGAGCGCGAAGCTCAGCACCTGCTCGGACGCCACGATGCTGAGGCCGCGCTCGTCGCGGATGCGCTTCAGGGTGCGGCCCAGCTCCAGGATGATGGAGGGCTGGATGCCCTCGGTCGGCTCGTCCAGCAGCAGCACGCGGGGGTTCGTCGCCAAGGCGCGGGCGATGGCGAGCTGCTGCTGCTGCCCGCCCGACAGGTTGCCGCCCCGCCGGGACCGCATTTCCCGCAGCACCGGGAACAGCTCAAAGATCGAAGGGGGCACGGCGGGCGCGTGATGCACGAACAGCCCGGTCTCGATGTTCTCCTGCACCGTCATGCCCGGAAAGATCATGCGGCCCTGCGGCACAAAGGCGAGGCCCCGGGCCACCCGCTGAAAGGTTTTCAGGGGCGCGATGTCGTCGCCGCCCAGCACGATCCGCCCGGCGGTGGCCGGCACCATGCCGACCAGCGACTTCATCAGCGTCGTCTTGCCCATGCCGTTGCGTCCGACGAACACGACGATCTCCCCGGGCGCCATCGCGAAGTCGATGCCGTGCAGCACCTCGCTCTGCCCGTAGCCGGCGCGCAGGCCCTGCACGTCCAGCATGGGGCGGTCGAGCACCGCGGGCGCCGCGATGGCCCCCTGCTCAATGGCCAAGATACACGTCCACCACCCGGCGGTCAGCCTTCACGTGGGCAATCGAGCCTTCGGAAATCACCCGACCCTGGTGCAGCACCATCACCTTGTCCGCGATGCTTTCGACGAAGCCCATGTCGTGCTCGATCACCAGCACCGAGCGGCGCTGGATGATCCGGCGCAGCAGCTCCGCCGTCTTGGCCCGCTCGCTCACGCTCATGCCGGCGACCGGCTCGTCGAGCATGAGCAGCGCCGGGTCCTGGATCAGCAGCATCCCGATCTCCAGCCATTGCTTCTGCCCGTGGCTGAGGATGTCGGCGGGGCGGTC
>CALMAB010000635.1:0-7560 GCA_937858325.1 uncultured Acetobacteraceae bacterium | reverse complement strand
CCGCAGATCAGGTCCAGCACGGTGGTCTTGCCCGCGCCGTTCGGCCCGATGACGACGCGGATTTCACCGCGGTCCAAGTAGAACGACAAATCGTCCACCGCGCGGAACCCGTCGAAGGAAACGGTCAGGCCCTCGACGGCGAGCAGGTGGTCAGTGTTGGACGCCATGGCGCGCCTCCTATTCGACCGAGGCGACGGGCGCGCCGGGCAGCACGGCCGGGGGGTGTGCTGCCGGGCGGCGGCGGAGCCAGGGCAACAGCCGGTCGAGCGCCGGGTCGAAGGTCTTGCGGTATACGCCGGCCAGGCCGTCCGGGAAGGCGACGACGACGAGGATGAACAGGGAGCCGAGGGCGAGCAGCCACAACTCGGGAAACGCCTCGGACAGCGCCGTGCGCGCCCAGTTCACCGCAAGCGCGCCGTACACCGCGCCCAGCAGGGAGGTCCGCCCGCCGACGGCGCAGAAGATCACCATCTCGATGGAGGGCACGATGCCGACGAAGCTCGGCGACATGAAGCCGACCTGCAGGGTGAACATCGCGCCGCCGATCCCGGCGAGCGCGGCGGCGAAGCAGAACACGAAAATCTTGAAGTCGGCCACGGCGTAGCCGGAGAACCGCACCCGATCCTCCTTGTCCCGCATCGCCACCAGGATGCGCCCCAGCTTGCTCCGCCGCACGTACTGGCCGAGCAGCAGGCAGGCGACCAGCAGGCCGCCGTTGACGAAGTACAGCACGGTGCGCGCGTGGTCGGTGCGGATGTCCCAGCCGTTCAGGGTGCGCAGGTCGGTGATCCCGTTCACGCCGCCGGTGTAGCCCTGTTGCCCGATGATCAGGATGGTCAGGATCGCCGCCATGGCCTGGGTGATGATGGCGAAGTAGGTGCCGCCCACCCGGCGCTTGAACATCGCGAACCCCACGAGCAGCGCCAGCAGCGCCGGCACCAACGGGATCGCGACCAGCGTGAGGCCCAGGCTGTGGAACGGCCGCCAGAACAGCGGCAGCTCCGTGATCTGGTTCCAGTCCATGAAGTCCGGGATGCCCGGCGTCGATTGGATCTTGGTCGCTTCCGGCGTGGACGCTTCCAGCTTCAGGAACATCGCCATGCAGTAGCCGCCGAGGCCGAAGAACACGCCTTGGCCGAGGCTCAATATGCCCGCGTCGCCCCAGCACAACACGAGGCCGAGCGCCACGAAGCCGTAGGTCAGGTACTTGCCCACCAGGTTGAGGCGGAACGGCTCCAGTCCCAGCGGCAGCACGACGAGGACCAGCGTCGCCAGCAGGCCGATGAACAATATGTCCTTGCGGTTGAGGAACCCCATGCCGCTATCTCCGGACCTTGAGCACGAACAGCCCCTGCGGGCGCAGCATCAGGATGCCCACCACCGTCAGCAGCACGACCACCTGCGCCATCGAGCCGCTGAGGAAGAACTCCAGCGTGGAGCGCGCCTGCGAGATGGTGAAGGCGGACGCCACCGTGCCGACCAGGCTGCCGGCGCCGCCGAACACGACGACAAGGAACGCATCGACGATGTAAAGCTGCCCGGCGGTTGGGCTGGTCGATCCGATCATGGTGAAGGCGCTGCCCGCCACCCCCGCGATGCCGCAGCCGAGGCCGAAGGTCAGGCGGTCCACCCGCTCCGTGTCGATGCCCACGGCGCCGGCCATCGCCCGGTTCTGCACCACCGCCCGAATTTGCTTGCCCCAGCCGAGCCGGAAGATCAGCAGATAAACGCCCACCGCGATCAGCGTGGTCAGCGCCATGACGATCAGGCCGTTGATCGGGATCTGGATGCTGTCGGAGAGGCTCGCCGCGCCCATCATCCAGTCCGGCTGGTCCACGCCCACCTCCCGCGCGCCGAACACCGAGCGATACACCTGCTGCAGGATGAGGCTCAGCCCCCAGGTCGCCAGCAGCGTGTCGAGCGGGCGGCGGTAGAGGTGCCGGATCAGCAGCCATTCCACCGCCATGCCCGCCAGCCCCGCTGCGCAGAACGCCAGGACGACGGCGACGAAGAAGTAGGCGCCGAACGCGCCGGGCAGGGTGGTCGTGAACAGCCGCGAGGTCAGGAAGGTGACGTAGGCGCCGAGGATCATGAACTCGCCGTGCGCCATGTTGATGACGCCCATCTGGCCGAAGATGACCGCCAGGCCCAAGGCCATCAGCACGAACACGGAGAACAGGATCAGCCCCGCGAACCCCTGCATCGCCATGATCGAGCCGAGGTCGCCGAACGAGTAGCCCATCAGCATGGCCGGTTCCCCGTCCCGGCCCGGCCCGCTACTGGTAGCCCTTGGGGAACGGGTCCGGCTGCACCAGCTCCGCCGTTTCATAGACCAGCTCGTACTGCCCGTTCGCCAGCGCCTTGCCGACGCGGGTCTTGCTCCACAGGTGGTGGTTCTCGTGGATGCGGACGTAGCCCTCCGGCGCGCCCTTGAACTCGACGCCGGGCGAGGCGGCGGCGATCTTGTCCACGTCGAAGCTGCCGGCCTTTTCCGCCGTGAGCTTCCACAGCCACGGCCCGAGATAGGCCGCCTGCGTCACGTCGCCGATCACGCTCTTGTCGCCGTACATCTTGTCGAAGTCCGCGACGAACGCCTTGTTGTTCGGGTTGTCGAGGCTCTGGAAGTACTTCATGCAGGCGAAGGCCCCGGCGATGTTGTCGCCGCCGATGCCGCCGATCTCGTCCTCCGTGACGGAGATGGTCAGCAGCGTCTGCTTGTTCAGATCGACCCCGGCCGCCTTGAGCTGCTTGTAGAACGCGACGTTGGAGCCGCCGACGATGATCGCGTAGATCACGTCGGGCTTGGACAGCTTGATCTTGTTGATGACCGAGTTGAACTGCGTGTGGCCGAGCGGGAAGTAGTCTTCCCCCACCACCTTGCAGCCCGCGAGGTGCCCCTCGATGTGCTTGCGGGCGATCTTGTTCGACGTGCGCGGCCAGATGTAGTCGGAGCCGAGCAGATAGAACGTCTTGCTGCCCCGGGTCTTGTTCACCCAGTCCAGCCCGGCCAGGATCTGCTGCGTCGCTTCCTGCCCGGTGTAGATGACGTTCTTGGACTGCTCGAGGCCCTCGTAAAAGGTAGGGTAATACAGCATCCCGTTATACTGCTCGAACACCGGCAGCACCGCCTTGCGCGAGGCCGAGGTCCAGCAGCCGAACACCGCGGCGCACTTGTCGCCCACCAGCAGCTTCTTCGCCTTTTCCGCGAAGTTCGGCCAATCGCTGGCGCCGTCCTCCTGGATGGACTTGATCTGCCGGCCCAGCACGCCGCCCTGCGCGTTGATCTCGGAGATCGCCAGCTTCTCCGCCTCCACCGAGCCGGTTTCGCTGATCGCCATGGTGCCGGTGATCGAGTGCAGGATGCCCACCGTCACCGTGCTGTCGGTGACGGCAAGGCCCGTGGTGTTGATCGCGGCGGTGGCAGGGGCCTGCGCCCGCGCACTCCAAGGCAGCAGCGCCGCCGCCGAGGCGCCCGCCATGCCCTGCATCAAACGCCGTCGGTGCAACGGGTAACGGGTGTCATCGGCCATGGTGGTCCCCCGAAAGGCGTGCGGATCGCGAGTGAGCCGGGGAAAGGTGTTTGAGACGTGTGCGCTGCGGAATACGTTAAATGACGTATGTTTGCGGCGGCGGTCCGTGGCCACGATGAGCCAGGCGCTTATGCTCGGCGCAGGAGATAGACCACTGGCACGCGGCACCACCCATTCCCGGACCGGCGCCTGCTTCGCGCACCAGGCCCGCGAACGGTGACGACCCGGCAGCGCATCGTCCGCGTGCGGCGCGATTACAACCAATGGGTCGCCAACGAGACCCTTGAAGACTACGCCCTGCGCTTCACCGCCAAGACCGCCCGCCGCTGGTCCGCCGCACGGGTCGCCAACACGGCGCTCGGCGCCATCTCCTTCCTGGCGCTTGAGGCCATCGGCGGCACGGTCACGCTGGAATACGGCTTCGCCAACGCGGTCGCCGCCATCCTGGCGGTCGCTGCGCTGATCTTCGCGACCGGCGTGCCGATCTGCTGGTATGCCGCCCGGTTCGGGGTGGACATCGACCTGCTGACGCGCGGCGCCGGGTTCGGCTACATCGGATCGACGATCACCTCGCTGATCTACGCGTCCTTCACCTTCCTGTTCTTCGCCATCGAGGCGGTGATCCTCGCGTCCATGCTGGACGCCTGCTTCGGCGTGCCGTTGCCGGTCGGCTACGTGCTGTGCACCGCCGCCGTGGTGCCGCTGGTGACGCACGGCATCACCTTCATCAGCCGCTTCCAGCTTTGGACCCAGCCGGCCTGGGTCGCGCTGCACCTGCTGCCGTTCGCCTTCATCGCGGCGCACGGTGCCGCCCCCTTCGCGCAATGGGCGGCATTCCGCGGCGCCGGCGGGGAGGGCGCGGGGTCGCTGCAAATCGGCCTGTTCGGGGCGGCGGCCTCCGTCGTGTTCTCGCTCATCGCGCAGATCGGCGAGCAGGTGGATTACCTGCGCTTCCTGCCGCCCTTGGACCCGGCGGCGTCCCGGCGGGCGCGCTGGGCCTGGTGGGGCGCGCTGCTGGCCGGCGGGCCGGGCTGGATCGTGCCCGGCGCGCTGAAGCTGCTGGCCGGGTCGTTCCTGGCGACGCTCGCGGTCGGGCACGGGCTGCCGGCGGCGGAGGCCGCGTTGCCGATGCAGATGTACCGGGTGGCGTTCGGCACCGTTGCCGGCTCCCCCACGGCGGCGCTGGCGCTGGCGGCGTGCTTCGTCGCCGTGTCGCAGATGAAGATCAACGTGACCAACGCCTATGCCGGGTCCATCGCGTGGTCCAACTTCTTCTCGCGCCTGACGCACAGCCATCCCGGCCGGGTGGTGTGGCTGGTGTTCAACCTGGCCATCGCCCTGCTGCTGATGGAGATCGGCGTGTATGCGGCCATCGAGCACATCCTGGTCGGCTATTCCAACGTCGCCGCCGCCTGGGTGGGGGCGCTGGTGGCCGACCTGGTGCTGAACAAGCCGCTCGGCCTCAGCCCGCCCGGCATCGAGTTCAAGCGCGCCCACCTGTTCGACTTCAACCCCGTGGGCATCGGCGCCATGGCGGGCGGCGTCGCCGCGTCGCTTTGCGCCTATGCCGGGGCGTTCGGCCCGGCGGCGCAGGCCCTGTCGCCGTTCCTGGCCTTCGGCACAGCCTTCGCCGCGGCGCCCGCCATCGCCTGGGCGACTGGCGGGCGGTTCTATCTGGCCCGCAAGCCGCGCGCCCATTGGTCCCGCCGGTCCGCCCTGCGCTGCACCGTCTGCGAGAACCGGTTCGAGCCGGAGGACATGGCGTTCTGCCCGGCCTATTCCGGGGCCATCTGCTCCTTGTGCTGCTCGCTCGACGCGCGCTGCCACGACCGCTGCAAGCCCGCCTCTGCCCGGGCCTCGGCGCAGCTTCGCCGGGTGCTGGCCGCCGTGCTGCCCGCGCCGGCGCAGGCGGCGCTGGGCAGCGCGCTCGGGCGCTACGCCCTGGTGTTCGGGCTGTTCGTGGGCGCCATCGGGCTGATCCTGCTGGGCATCCATTCGCAGATCGCCGGCACCGCCCCGGCCGGCGCGCCCATCGTCGCAGCGGCGTTCTGGAAGGCGTTCTTCGTGCTGTCGGTGATCGCGGGCGTCGCGGCCTGGCTGCTGGTGCTGGCGCGGGACAGCCAGCGCGTGGCGCAAGAGGAAACCGACCGGCAGACCAGCCTGCTGACCGGCGAGATCAACGCCCATCGCCGCACCGACGCGCAGCTGCAAAAGGCCAAGGAGGTCGCGGAGGCCGCAAACCTGGCGAAGAGCCGCTTCGTGGTCGGCGTCAGCCATGAGCTGCGCTCGCCGCTGAACGCGATTCTCGGCTACGCGCAGCTGCTGGAGCACGACGCCGCCATTCCCGCGGCGCGACGGGAGAGCATCGGCGTGATCCGGCGCAGCGGCGAGCACCTGGCCGGGCTGATCGAGGGCTTGCTCGACATCTCGAAGATCGAGGCCGGGCGGATCGAGCTGTATCGGGACGAGGTGCGCCTGCCGGAGTTCCTCGGCCAGATCGCCAACATGTTCCGGCTGCAGGCGGAGGCGAAGGGCCTGCGCTTCGTGTTCACTATGCCGCCCGGCGCGCCCGCGGTGGTTTACACGGACGAGCGGCGGCTGCGGCAGATCCTGATCAACCTGCTGTCCAACGCCGTGAAGTTCACGCGGGCCGGCAGCGTCAGCCTGGGCCTCCGCTGGCGCGGCGCCATCGCCGAGATCACCGTCACCGACACGGGGATCGGCATCGGGCGCGCGGACCAGGAACGGGTGTTCGAGCCGTTCCAGCGCATCGAGGGGGGCCGGGCGGCGGGGGCGCCGGGCGTAGGGCTGGGCCTCACCATCACCAAGCTGCTGACGCAGATCATGGGCGGCGAGATCACGCTCTTGAGCCAGCCCGGCATCGGCAGCCAGTTCACCATCCGCCTCATGCTGTCCGAGGTCGTGCAGCCCCGGCCCGCGGCGCCTGCCGGGCGCGCGGTCGGCGGCTATGCCGGGCCGCGGCGCACGGTGGCCGTGGTGGACGACAACCCGGTGCACCGCGCGCTGCTGGAAGAGGCGCTGGCCCCGCTCGGCTTCGCCGTGCTCACCGCCGAGAGCGGCGCGGACTGCCTGCTGCTGGCGGCGCGGCGGGAGCCGGACCTGTTCCTGATCGACCTCGCCATGCCAGGCATGGACGGGTGGGAGCTGGCCGGGCGCCTCCGCGCGGCGGGGCACCGGACGGCGCCCATCGTTATCGTGTCCGCCAATGCCGGCGAGCTGCGCCGTCCGCCGGGCGAGGCGGCGCACCACGACGCGGTGATCCCCAAGCCCGTCGATTTCGCCGTGCTGCTCGACATCATCGCGGCAAAGCTCCGGCTGCGCTGGACCGGCCTGCCTACGCCCGCGCCGGCCGAGGCTACGGCGGTGGACACCGGGCCGGCCCCGGCGCTCCGGCCGGCGCAGGCGGCACAGCTGCGCGACCTCGCCCTCATCGGCTACGTCCGCGGCATCCGCACCCGGCTGGACGAGATGGCGGCGGAAGACCCCCCGGCGGCGCAGGCCCTGGCCGGGCTGCGCAGCCTGGTGGCCCAGTTCCGGCTTGACGAGTTCATGGCGGAGCTGGACCGCATGGAAGCGGGTCCGCCATGACGCTCCCGGAGCGCCCGGCCAGCATCGTGCTGGTGGTGGACGATTCGCCCGGCACGCTCGGGATGCTCAGCGCCGCGCTGGAAGCGGCGGGCTACACGGTGCTGCTGGCCCAGTCGGGCGCGGCGGCGCTGGCGCTGATGGAGCGGGTGACGCCGGACATCGTGCTGATGGACGCGGTGATGCCGGGCCTGGACGGCTTCGCGACCTGCGAGCGCCTGAAGCGCCGGCCCATGAACGCCAGCGTGCCCGTGGTGTTCATGACCGGGCTGACCGAAACGGAGCACGTGGTGCGCGCGCTCGACGCCGGCGGGGTCGATTACCTGACCAAGCCGGTCGCCCCGGCGGAGCTCGTCGCCCGCGTCGGCGTCCACCTGGCGAACGCGCGCCTGACGCGGAGCGCGCAGGCGGCGCTCGACACCAC
>CALMAB010000634.1 GCA_937858325.1 uncultured Acetobacteraceae bacterium | reverse complement strand
TGCGCGGCGGGGGCGAGCATCAGGCGGACCGCGTGCCCATGAGGCCGCGCGGGCGCAGGGCCAGCACCAGGATCAGCAGCAGATACGGCACCACGGGCGCCACGCGGGCAATCGTGATCTGCCACAGGTCGCCCAGCACCGCGGTGTCCACGGGGATGCCGATGCGCGTCAGCGCCGTGCCGAGCGGCATGTCGAGGCTGATGCTCGCGGTCTGCACGAAGCCGATCAGCAAGGACGCGACGAGCGCGCCCCAGATGGAGCCAAGCCCGCCCATCACCACCACCGCGAACACGATGGCGCCGAGCGAGCGGGCCATGCCGGGTTCGGTGGTGTAGGCGTTGCCGGCGATCACCCCGGCCAGCCCGGCCAAGGCGCAGCCGGCGCCGAACACCAGGGTGAAGACCTTGGGCACGTCGTGGCCGAGCATCCCCACCATGTCCGGATGGGTCAGCGCCGCCCGCACGACCAGGCCGAGCCGGGTACGGGCCAGCGCCAGATAGAGCGCCAGGAACATGGCAACGGCGACGGCCATCATGAACAGCCGGTAGGCCGGGTAGGCGTTGCCGGCGACCGTGAACAGCGGAAAGTCGAGCGCCGCGGGCACGCGGTACGGCACGGGGGTGCGGCCCCAGATCAGCGGCACGACCTCGCCGATGATGAAGGCGAGGCCGAAGGTGAACAGCAGTTCCGCCAGGTGCCCGTGCTTGTGCACCGTGCGCAGGCCGTAGCGTTCCACGGCGGCGCCGAGCGCGCCCACCAGCACGGGGACGACCAGCAGCGCCACCCAGAAGCCGAGCCGGACGCTGATGGTGAAAGCAAGGAACGCGCCGAGCATGTAGAAGCTGGCGTGCGCCAGGTTCAGCACGCCCATCATGCCGAAGATCAGCGTGAGGCCCACGGACAGCATGAACAGCAGCAGCCCATAGACCAGGCCGTTCAGCAGGATGAGGCCAGCTTGCTCCACCCTGTCAGGCCGGCGGCTGGAACTTGCAGGTGGTGGGCTGGCGCTGCGTTTCCGCCTCGATGCGGCTGATGGTCTTGAAGCCCATCTTGTTCTCGGGGAAGGTGAACTTGGTGCCGGGTTCCAGGGCGGACACGAACATCGGCTGCAGCAGCTGGTGGTTGTCCGGGCGCATCGCGGCCTCGCCCAGGGGCGTCTTCTGCACCATGGTGGACAGGACCTGGCCGACCTTGGCCGGGTCGGTGCTGTTGGCCTGCTTGATCGCGGCGGCCAGCATGTCGATCTCGTTCACCACGCGCCAGTAATAGAAGCTGGTGCCGTACTTGGCCTCAAACGCCGCCGCCACCGTTTCCAGCTCGGGGATGCCGAGGTTCGCGTGGTATTCGGAGATCTGCGCGTAGCCCTGGCCGCCGGTGCCGGCGCCGGCGATGACGTCGCTGGATCCCATGTAGTAGGTGTAGAACAGCCCCTTGTAGCCGGCGTCTGCCGCCGCCTTGGCCAGAAGCCCCATGTCGGCGCCCCAGTTGCCCGTCACCACCGCGTCGGCGCCGGCGGCCTGCATCTTCTGCACGTAGGGCGTGAAGTCCTTCACCTTGCCGAGCGGCACCCGCTCCGCACCCACGACCTGCAGATCGGGCCGGCGGTTCGCCAGCATGGCCTGCGCCGCGCGCTCCACCGACTGGCCGAAGGAGTAGTCGGGGTTGAACAGATACACCTTCTTGATCTGCGACTGGCTCACCAGGTAGTCGGCGAGCGCGCGCATCTTCATGTCGCTGTCGGCGTCGAAGCGGAAGTGCCACCAGTTGCACTTGTCGTTGGTGAGCGCCGGGTCCACGGCGGCGTAGTTCAGGAACATCACCGCCTGGTTCGGCGCGCGGCGGTTGTTCTTGGCGATGGCGTCGGACAGCGCAAAGGCGACGGAGGAGCCGTTGCCCTGGGTCACGTAGCGGATGCCGTCGTCGATGGCCTTGCGCAGCAGGGTCAGCGACTTTTCCGGGCTGACCTCGTTGTCGAACGGCACCAGCTCCAGCCGGCGGCCCGGCCCGGCGGCGGCGCTCGCGTTTGCCCGGTCGATGGCGAAGCGGAAATGCTGCTCGCCCAGTTGCCCCGTGGCGGCGAGCGAGCCGCTGAGCGGGTCGATGTAGGCGATGCGCACGACCTCGTCGGCCCGCGCCGCGCCGGGGACGGCGAAGGCGAAGCTGGCGAGAACGGCCGCGATGCGCAGGGTGGGGCGGGTCGGCATGGGGTTCCTCCGCCGGCGCCTCATGATGGGCACCGTGCAGGGTAGTTGTCGGTCCCAACACGGTGCGCGTCAACGGGGTTGTGCTGCGGGGTTGAGTGCGGCGCTGATTGCGTGGGTGCGCGGCATGTAGTAAGGTTGCTATCTCCATTGTCATTAAGAGGCCATTATGACGATCACCACCATGTCCAGCCGGGATTTCAACCAAGACACCAGCGGGGCGAAGCGGGCGGCCAAGGAAGGGCCGGTGTTCATCACCGACCGGGGCGTGCCGGCGCACGTTTTGCTGTCCATCGAGGATTATCGTCGGTTGAGCGGCGACGAGCCAAGTATTGCCGATCTGCTGTATATGCCGGGCGCGGACGAGATTGAGTTCGATCCACCCCGCATGGGAGAGTCGTTTCCCCGCGAGCCGGACCTTTCTTGATGTCCACTCCTTGCCGCCCTGCACGCCCACAACTTGCTGCTTCGGCGAAAGGTAGCGCCGGATGACAGGCGACATTGCCTGGGGCGTTATCGTGACGATTTTGCTGCTCGGAGCAATCCTGGCAGTACTCTGGACGATTGGAAGCATCCTCGCGGACTTGCTGCGAGAGGTCAAAGCTTTCCGGCTGGACTACCTGATTGGATTGGACCGGCTGCATGAGCGGTCGGCAGGGCCGTTGACCGACCAACTCGGCGACATCAAGACCGAGATCGAGACCATCAAGGACGTGATTGAGGATGTCGTCTCCTCGGCAAAACAGAAGGCGCGATGATGCCCGGCACGGCGCGCTTCTGATGTTCATCCTAGACACAAATGTCGTTTCCGAACTGCGGAAGGTCAAACGAGGCAAGGCAGACAGAAACATCGCCGCTTGGGTCGTGCGGCTGCCGGCATCTGCGCTGTTCCTGTCGTGCATCACGATCTTGGAGCTTGAACTCGGCATCCTGCGTCTGGAGCGTCGCGATACCGTGCAGGGGGCTGTCTTGAGGAGCTGGCTGGACCGGTTTGTCTTTCCAACCTTCGGCAATCACATTCTACCGATCGATGCCGCCGTGGCGCAGCGTTGCGCGGTGCTACACGTTCCGAACCCGCGGCCGGAACGGGACGCCTTTATCGGCGCCACCGCGCTGGTCCACGGCATGACTGTGGTCACGCGCAACGTCGCCGACTTCACGCCCATGGGCGTCCCAGTCCTCAACCCCTGGGACGCCCCGCCC
>CALMAB010000633.1 GCA_937858325.1 uncultured Acetobacteraceae bacterium | reverse complement strand
GAGCTTGCGAGGTAAACCGGGTCGCCGTCCACGTCGTCCGCCATGCTGGTCCGCTGCGCCGCCACGAACCGGGCCAGCAGCGCCTTGTCCCCCGTCACCCAGCGCGCGAGGGCATAGGGCACCGGCTCGAAGCCAATGGCCACGCCGTACTCGCTGCCGAGCCGCGCCACCAGCACGTCGAGCTGCAAGGTGCCGACCACGCCGACGATGGGCTGGCTGCCGTCCTGCGGGCGGAACAGCTGCACCACGCCTTCCTCCGCCAATTCCTGCAGCGCCTGGCGCAGCTTCTTCGCCTTCATCGCGTCATCCAAGCGAACCCGGCGTAAAATCTCGGGCGCGAAGTACGGCACGCCGACGAAGTTCAATTCCTCGTCCTCCGTCAGCGTGTCGCCGATGCGCAGCGTGCCGTGGTTCGGGATGCCCACCACGTCGCCGGCAAACGCCTCGTCCGCGATCTGCCGGTCGCGCGCGAAGAAGAACTGCGGCGCGTGCAGCGGGATCTGCTTGCCGGTCCGCACCTGCTTGAGCCGCATCCCGCGCGTCAGCCGGCCGGAGCACACCCGGGCAAAAGCGATGCGGTCCCGGTGGTTGGGGTCCATGTTCGCCTGGATCTTGAACACCAAAGCGGTCAGCTTGTCCTCCGTCGCCTCCACGGTGCGCAGGTCGGCCGGCTGCGCCCGCGGCGGCGGGCCGAAGCTCACCAGGCCGTCCAGCAGGTCGGACACGCCAATCTCCTTGATGGCGCTGCCGAAGAACACCGGCGTCAGGTGCCCGGCGTTGAAGCTTTCCAGGTCGAACTCCGGCAAGGCCGCCTGGACCAGTTCCAGTTCCTCCCCCAACGCGATCATGCGGGGGTCGCTCTGCTCCAGCGGGTCCATGAGGTGCAGGGCGCGGCTGCGCACGTCGTAGGTGCCGGCAAAAGTCGCCGCGCGGCCGATGGGCCACGTCACCGGCGCGGTGTCGAGCGCGAGCGTGCTGGCAACCTCGTCCACGATCTCGAACGGGTCGCGCGCTTCGCGGTCCATCTTGTTGATGAAGGTCACGATGGGGATGTCGCGCAGGCGGCAAATCTCGAACAGCTTGCGGGTCCGCGCCTCGATCCCCTTGGCGGCGTCGATCACCATGACCGCGGAGTCCACGGCGGTCAGCGTGCGGTAGGTGTCCTCGCTGAAATCCTCGTGCCCCGGCGTGTCCAGCAGGTTGAACACGCAGCCGGAATACTCGAACGTCATCACGGAGGTCACGACGGAGATGCCGCGGTCGCGCTCGATCCCCATCCAATCGGACCGGGTGCGGCGGCGCTCGCCCTTGGCGCGCACGTTGCCGGCCAACTGGATGGCGCCGCCGGCGCGCAGCAGCCGCTCGGTCAGCGTCGTCTTGCCGGCGTCGGGGTGCGAAATGATCGCGAAGGTGCGGCGGCGGGCGATCTCTTGGGTGGGTGTCATCACGGCCCTCAAAACGCAAAACGCCGGGCAGGACCCGGCGCATGCACGGCTGATATGGGGTCGGACTAGCGCGAGTAAAACTCGACGACCAGGTTCGGCTCCATCGTGACGGGATACGGTACGTCGGTCAGCTTCGGCGCCCGGCCGAAGCGACCCTTCATGGCGCGGTGGTCCACCTCTAGGTAGTCCGGCACGTCCCGCTCCCCGCTCTGCGCCGAGTCCAGCACGACCGCGAGCTGCTTTGACTTTTCGCGCACCTCGATCTCGTCGCCGTCGCGCACCAGGTAGGACGGGATGTTCACCTTCTTGCCATTCACCATGACATGGCCGTGGTTGACGAACTGCCGCGAGGCGAAGGGCGTGATGGCGAACTTGAGGCGATACACGACGGCGTCCAGCCGACGCTCCAGCAGCTCGATCAGGTTCTCGCTGGTATCGCCCTTGCGGCGCACGGCCTCATCGTAGTACTTGCGGAACTGCTTCTCGCTGATGTTGCCGTAGTAGCCCTTCAGCTTCTGCTTCGCCATGAGCTGGATGCCGAAGTCGGTCGGCTTCTGCTTGCGCCGCTGGCCGTGCTGCCCCGGCCCATACTCGCGCTTGTTGATCGGCGACTTGGCCCGACCCCACAAGTTGACGCCCAGGCGGCGGTTGATCTTGTACTTGCTTTCGGCGCGCTTGGTCATGCGCGGAACTCCATCTTCTATGCGACGCTTGTGCCGCTTGTTGCACCGGTAGGCCGCACAGCAATGCGGCGGGCGCACGCCCCAAGGGCGCGTCCACGTTCCCAGCAGTGCGCGCGTGGTAAGGCCGCGGTGCCCCGTTGTCAAACGGGCGCCCTGCCCGCATGTGTGCCCCCATGATCACACGCGGCGACATCCTGTGGCTCGGCATCGCGTCCGGCGTGACCGGCGGCATCATCGGCGGCACGATGCTGGGGATCGGCATGGACCTGATGGCGAACGGGCAGCCGTTCGGCCTGATCCCGATCATGGTCGGCGGCCCGTCCTCCGCGATCATCGGCTGGCTGCTGTCCCGCCGCCTCGCGAAGCGGCTCACAGCTCCGGATTAGGCCCATCTGGCTCCAGCCTGCCGCGCTGCCGCCGGCCCAGCGCCAACATGCTGATGACGCCGTGCAGGGTGCGCAGCTCCTGCTCCGTCACCTCGCCGCGCTGCAACAGGTGATACAGGTTGCGCACCATGCCGGGCCGCTTCGGCGCGTTGCGCAGGAAGCCGCTCGCGTCCAGCTCGTCGATCAGATGGGCCATCAGATGCTCGATGTGGCCCTTCGGCGCGACCGCCGTTTCGTTGGTCATCAGGCGCCGGCCCGGCGTCGCGTCCGCGGCCGTCCACCATTCATAAGCCATGACCATGACCGCCTGCGCCAAGTTCAGGCTGTCGAACGCCGGGTTGAGTGGGTAGCGCACCAGGGTGTCGGCCTGCGCCATGTCGTCGTTGTCCAGCCCGGCGCGCTCCGGCCCGAACAAGATGCCGCAGCGCAGGCCGCGTCCCTCCGCCTCCCGCAGCGCCCCGGCCGCGGCGCGGGCCGTCATCACCGGCTTGATCACGTGCCGTGGGCGCGGGCAGGTGGCGAACACGCGGTGCAGGTCGGCCACGGCGTCCGCCACCGTGCCGTGCAGCGTCGATTGGTCGAGGATGCGGTCGGCGCCGGACGCGGTGCGCCAGGCGCGCTCCTGCGGCCAGCCGTCGCGCGGAGCTACCAGCCGCAAGTGGAACAGGCCGCCGTTCGCCATGGCCCGGGCGCAGGCGCCGATGTTGTCGGCAAGCTGCGGGCGCACCAGGACGACGACCGGGCTGTTCTCGCCAATCGGCGCAAGGTCGGCACCGCCGTCCCGCCCCGTCATGCAGGCTGGGTCATGCCGGCTGCGTCGCGACCCGGCGCCAGTCGGTAGTCCCGTCCGGGCGGTCCTCGAACGCCACGCCTTGCGCCAGCCATTCGGCCCGGATCGCATCGGCCCGGGCGAAATCCCGGGCACGGCGGGCGGCGATGCGCTCGGCAATGGCCGCCTCGATGGCGGTGGCATCATCGCCGCCCTGGAACCACGCCGCCGGGTCGGCTTGCAGCAGTCCCAGCAGCGC
>CALMAB010000632.1 GCA_937858325.1 uncultured Acetobacteraceae bacterium | reverse complement strand
CTTGCCGACGCCGCGCACGCCGGTCCGCATCCCGGCATGCGCCACGCGGTGCTGCGCGAAAGCGGTGCGCAGGATGCGGACCATCGCCTCCTGCCCGATCAGGTCGTCGAACGTCGTGGGACGATACTTGCGGGCCAGCACGCGGTAGGGCGCGGGCGCCGTTTGGGCAGGCGCCTCCGGCTCGCCGAACAGCCCGGGGCCGGACGGCGGCGGCTCGGGCAAGGTGTCATCCGCAAAGCCAGACATGCGCCCGGTTCCTGCCGCCGACGGGGGTTGGAGAAGGGTGGGAGGCCGGACGCCGACCCGAGCATGAACTCGTTGCGGCTGCTTCCTTCCGGACCTGACCGGGTTGGCGAGGCGCCCGTCCGCCGCCGACCTCCCGAACTCGTCATACCACGGCACCCCGGGGTTGGCACAAGCCCCCGGGATTGGCCTAAGCCCCAGGGGTTGGCACAAGCCTGGCTGCGTGCGAAATCCGCCGGGCATGTCATTCATCCTCGCCAGCCGCCCCAACGTTTACACCGGCAGCCCGCTGGACCGCGCGGACGGGCGGCGCACGGACGAGGCCTGGATCGCCGGGCGCCTGGCCGACCCCGCCAGCCGCTGGGTCCCGGTTTGGCGCGCCCGCACCCTGTTCCGCGGCCTGGACGAGGGCCGGCCGGAGGCCGTGTTCCTGACCGGGGAAGCGGCGGGCGCGCTGCGCCTGGCCGGCGGGCCGTGGGCGTTCCTCGGGTTGCAGGATGGCACCGCGGTGTTCACCGTGGATGTCAGCGCCGCCGACGACCCCTTGCCGCTGCTGCCGTCGGACGCTGTGGCGCGGTTCGAGGACCTGCGGCAGATCGGCCCCGGCCTCCCGCCCAACGAGGCCGCGATCCTGGCCCATGCCCGCGGATTGATGCACTGGCGCAACCGGCACGGCTTCTGCGGCGTGTGCGGCGGGCGGTGCGAGCCGCGGAACGCCGGGCACGCGATGGCCTGCACCCAATGCGGGGCGCAGCACTTCCCCCGCACCGACCCGGCCGTCATCATGCTGGTGCACCGGGGCGGGCGGGCGTGGGTGGGCCATTCGACGCGCTTCCCGAAGGTCACGATGTACTCGACCCTCGCGGGCTTCGTGGAGCCGGGCGAAAGCCTGGAAGAAGCGGTGGCGCGCGAGGTGCTGGAGGAAAGCGCCATCCGCGTCGGCGACGTGCGCTACCACAGTAGCCAGCCCTGGCCCTTCCCGGCCTCCATCATGCTCGGCTTCTACGCGGAAGGGTTGACGGAGGAGATCACCATCGACCCGACCGAGCTGCGGGACGCCCGCTGGTTTTCCCGCGCCGAGCTGCGCGACCCCGACGCCCACGGGTTCAGCCTGCCGCGCCGGGACAGCATCGCCCGGCGCTTGATCGAGGACTGGGTGGCGCACGGATGAGCCGGAGCGCCGTTTTGGCCTTGCTGGCGCTGCTGGGGGCCTGCGCCCCGGAAACCCCCGTGGACCGGGCCTGCGACGAGGCGGTGGACAACGATCCCACCGTCAAAACGCTGATCATGAAGGGCCTCGGCAACCCGTACTTCCTGGACAACAGCCAGGACGAGCTGAAGGCGGCCAAGCAGCAGGCGCGGCTGGCCTGCCTGCGCCGCCGCGGCCTGGCGCCCCCGGGCGGGGTGGAGCGGCAGAAACCCATCACCTGACCGGAGGACATAAACCCTGGACACCATCCGCATCGCCTCGGGCGGCTTCGTTTTCGACGCGCGGTTCGAGGACGGCAACGCGCCGCAAACCTGTGCCCGGTTCCGCGCCCTGCTGCCCTACCGGCAGCGCATCATCCACGTGCGCTGGAGCGGGGAAGCCTGCTGGATCCCGCTCGGCGATTCCGACACCGGGCTGCCGTATGAGAACGCGACCTCCTACCCGGCGCCGGGCCAGATCCTGTTGCATGCGGGCAGCGTCAGCGAAACGGAGATCCTGCTGAGCTACGGCGCCTGCTGCTTCGCCAGCAAGGCCGGGCAGCTCGCGGGCAACCATTTCCTGACGATCACGGAAGGGCTGCCGGACTTGGCGACGCTGGGCAAGAAGACGCTTTGGGAAGGCGCGCAGGAGATCGTGTTCGGGGCGTAGGCGGGCACGATATGGCCAGCGACACGACGCCGCCATCGCAGTCGGACACGCCCGAAACCGAGGCCCTGCTGCTTGCGACCTTTGCCGAGCTTTACCGCCATGAGGTTGGGGCACAGGAGGACGTGCATCGCAGCCTGCCGTTCTTCGGCACGGCGCTGGGCATTGTGGTCACTGCCCTGGCCTACACAGCCGGGCGCTTGCCGAGGTGGCCGGACATCGCGGCCTCCGAGGGACGGGCCTTTTTCTGCCTTGCGGGCGTGTTCCTGGGCCTGGCCGTCCTTGCCGCGTTGTGCGTGCTGATCCTGCTCGCGATGGCCACCAAGCGCCGTGACTACGAGCGGATCGGACCTGAGCCTGCGTTGCGGTCGCGGGTTGCCGAACTGCGGGCGCTCCACAACGACCCAGCCCTTTCCGAAGGCGAAAGGGACCAAAGGACCACCAGCGATCTTCGGCAGGTGCTGCTCGATTCTTACGCGGCAGCAACCCCGCTCAACCGCGACCTGAACCGATACCGCCACGGGCTGCGGGCAAAAGCCTCGGTGCTCCTGGTCATAAGCTTGAATTTGGTGTTGGCAGCGACCATCATCACCTTCGTGGTTGACAAGCTGGGCTACTTTCCAAAGGCGACACCATGAGCCAGAAGCCAAGCATGGACCTCGCGCCGTCCTGGCGCGCGGCGATAGTGCAAGCGCCGGCGTCGTCGGAACCAGAAACCTTGTCGCGTGACGCGCTGCGGCGCAAGCTGATAGGGCCAGTCACCTTTACGCAACCGGATGGGACTGACCTGTTCCCGAGCATGGACTCGATCAAGGCGTTCTTCAGGAAGCTGCGCCGCGCCTGACTCAACCCCCGCTTAATCGCATCCGGAACGCCGAGCGCGGGTAGACGCCCAGGATGTGGGTTTCCGCGGTGAAGAAGCTGAGTTCCTCCAGTGCCTCCGCCAAGGCCGGCTGCTCGGGGTGGCCTTCCACGTCGGACAGGAACTGCGTCGCGGTGAACTCGCCGTGCAGCATGTAGCTTTCCAACCGCGTCATGTTGACGCCGTTGGTGGCGAACCCGCCCAGCGCCTTGTAAAGCGCCGCCGGCACGTTGCGGACGCGGAACACGAAGGTGGTCATCAGGTCGGTCCGGTCCAGCGACAGCGCGTGCGGCTGCTGCGCCATGACGTAGAAGCGCGTCGTGTTGTGGGGAGCATCCTCCACGTTGGCGCGCAGCACGTTCAAACCGTAGATTTCCGCCGCCAGCTTCGACGCGATGGCCGCGTCCTCGGGGCGCGCCCACTCCGCCACCTGCTTTGCCGACCCGGCGGTGTCCGCCTCCACCACCGCGTCCGCGTCCAGCTCGTGCAGGATCGCCCGGACCTGGCCCAGCGCCACGGAATGCGAGTGGACGCGGCGCACGTCCCCGATCCTCGCGCCGGGCGTGCCCAGCAGGCAGTGCTCGACCCGCTGGAAGTGCTCGCCGATGATCGACAGGCCGCTGCCGGGCAGCAGGGCGTGGATGTCGGGCACCCGGCCGGCGAGGCTGTTCTCGCACGGCAGCATGGCGAGCGCCGCCCTGCCCTCGCGCACCGCGTCCATCGCGTGCTCGAAGGTGTGGCACGGCAGGGGCGTCAGCTCGGGATAGGCAGTGCGGCAGGCCAGGTCGGAATAGGCGCCGGGCAGGCCCTGGAATGCGATCTGGGTCATGAGGTCTCCAGGATGGCGCGGGCGCGGAGGAGGTCGGCGGGCGTGTCCACGCCGAAGGCCCCGTACTCCACCCGCGTGCAGGCGATCCGCATCCCGGCTTCCAGCGCCCGCAACTGCTCGAGCTTTTCCCGCCGTTCCAGCAGGCTTTCGGGCAGGCTGACGAAGCGGGCCAGGGCGGCGCGGCGGTAGGCGTAGATGCCGACGTGGTGCCACATCGGCCCATTGCCGGCGGGGATGGCGGCGCGGGAAAAGTACAGCGCCGCCGTGACCGCCTGCCCGTCCGCGAAGGCGCACGCGGCCTTGACCACTTGCGGCGCGGCGGCTTCCTCGGGCGACAGGATGGGCGTCACCAGGGTCGCGATGTCGAAGGCCGGGTCGGTCAGCGGGGCGGCCACCGCCCGGAGCTGGCCCGGCGGCAGCGTGGGCATGTCGCCTTGCAGGTTCACCACCACGTCGTGCGTGCCCTGCGGGTCGAGTGCCGCCAAGGCCGCGTAAACCCGGTCGGACCCGGACGGCAGCGCCGGGTCGGTCAGCACGGCGGTGCCGCCCGCCGCGCGCACGGCGTCCGCGATCTCCGGGTCGGCGCAGGCGACAGCCACCGGGCCGATGTCGGCCTCCCGCGCGCGGTCGAGCACGTGCAGGACCATGGGCTTGCCCGCAATGGACGCCAGCGGCTTGCCCGGCAGGCGGGAGGACGCCATGCGGGACGGAATCACGATGATGGGGTTTATGGGCGGCTTCACGCGATGGCGCAGGGTTGATGAGGGAGGGTTTGCATAGCGTGCGGCGCACATTAGGTAGGCAAGTCCGCCGGTGCAACGCCCGGCGTTTTGGAGAACACCTCATGCGCCACGCCTTGACCGCCACTGCTGCCGTTCTGTTGCTCGCCGCCGCGCCGGCCTGGGCGCAGAACCAGCAGATGACCCAGCCCTCCACCTCGCAGAACCAGTCGCAGGCCGTGCAGAACCAGGGCCAGCAACCGGCCAACGCCCGGGAAGTCGCCCCGACCGCGCCCGTCGCCACGGAGAACGGCGTGACCAAGCCGCAGGGACCCACCAGCGGCCCGACCAGCCAGGGAACCCGCGGCAAAAGCCAGTAACGTCCATGCAGGCGCTGGTCGCCGCGGCGGAGGCGGCGGCCGATGTCGCCGCCGCGGCGGTCCGCCCGTTCTACCGCGCGGGCGTCGGCGCCGAGCTGAAGGGCGACGCCAGCCCGGTCACGGTGGCCGACCGCACGGCGGAACTCGCGATGCGCGCCGTGCTGTCACAGCGTTTTCCCGAGCATGGCATCTTGGGTGAGGAGTTCGGCCTCCATCGGCCGGAGGCCCGGCTGCGCTGGGTGCTGGACCCCATCGACGGCACCCGCGCCTTTATCACGGGACGGCCGCCCTTCGGCACGCTGATTGCCC
>CALMAB010000631.1 GCA_937858325.1 uncultured Acetobacteraceae bacterium | reverse complement strand
CTGCACCGAACACGCCACCCGCACCGCCGACCTCCCCGCCGCCCTGCACGCCCGGCTCACGGAAGCCGACCCGGCAACGGCGAGGACGCTGCGCCCCAGCGACGGGCAGCGCCTGGCCCGCGCCTGGGAAGTGTGGCGCGGCACCGGCCAAGGGCTCTCGGCCTGGCAGGCACAGGCTCCGGCGCCGCCGGCCTGGTCCTTTCGGATGATGCTGCTGGACCCGCCGCGTGATATGTTACGGGATGCGATTGAAAAGCGGTTCACGTCCATGCTGACGGCTGGCGCGGTGCAGGAGGCTGCGGCGCTGCTCGCGCTCCGGCTCGACCCGGCGCTGCCGGCGCTGCGGGCGGTTGGCGTGACGGAGTTGGCGGCCCATCTCCGGGGGGAGCTGACGCTGGAGGATGCGCGGCGCCGGGCGGTGCTGGCGTCCGGGCAGTACGCCAAGCGGCAAGCGACGTGGTTCCGGCGCCGGGCGGTGGTCGCCCCGTGCGCCACGCATACGATCCATGCGCGATTTGCGGACAGAACGCAATTTTCGGAAAGCCTGTGGTGTGGTTTAATGAATTTCATTAAAGCGGATGGGCGCGGCGCATCACACGGTGCGCCGCCCGGCCCATTGCCCGGCTCATTGGGAGTGACGACATGACGGTTATGCAGCAGCCATCCGGCGCCGAAATCCTGCTCCGCGCGCTCCGCGACCAGGGCGTAGAGGTGATCTTCGGCTACCCCGGCGGCGCGGTGCTGCCGATCTACGACGCAATTTTCCAGCAGAACAGCATCCGCCACATCCTGGTGCGGCACGAGCAGGCGGCGGTGCACGCGGCGGAGGGCTACGCGCGCAGCACCGGCAAGGTCGGCGTCGTGCTCGTCACAAGCGGACCCGGCGCCACCAACGCGGTGACGGGCCTGGTCGATGCCCTGATGGACAGCATCCCGGTGGTCTGCCTGACCGGCCAGGTGCCGACCCACCTGATCGGCAATGACGCGTTCCAGGAAGCGGACACCACGGGCATCACCCGCGCCGCCACCAAGCAGAACTACCTGGTCCGCCAGTCGGAGGACCTGGCCCGCACCGTGCACGAGGCGTTCTACATCGCCCGCAGCGGCCGGCCCGGCCCGGTGCTGATCGACCTGCCCAAGGACATCCTGATCGCGCCCGCGCCGTATCAGCCCGCCTCGGCGGAGCCGCACCGCAGCTACCGTCCCGCCACCGAACCCGACCCGGCCCGCATCAAGGAGGCCGTGCGGCTGCTGAAGGGGGCCAAGCGGCCCATCGTTTACAGCGGCGGCGGCGTCATCAACTCGGGCGACGCCGCGTCAGAAGCCTTGGTCGCCTTCGTGCGCGCGACGGGGGTGCCATGCACCAGCACGCTGATGGGTTTGGGCGCCTACCCTTCGAACGATCCGCAGTTCCTGGGCATGCTCGGGATGCACGGCACGTTTGAGGCGAACAACGCCATGCACGGCTGCGACGTGATGCTGAACATCGGCGCGCGGTTCGACGACCGGGTGACGGGCCGGATCAACGCCTTCAGCCCCGGCAGCCGCAAGATCCACGCCGACATCGACCCCAGCAGCATCAACAAGAACGTGCTGGTCGATGTGCCCATCGTGGGCGACGCCGCCCGGGTGATGGAGGCGCTGCTCGCCGCCTGGCACGCGGACGACGCGCGGCAGGACCGGGAAGCCCTGGCCGGCTGGTGGCGGCAGATCGACGCTTGGCGCGCGGTGGACAGCCTCAAATACACCCAGGATTCCGGCCCCGGCGCCATCATCAAGCCGCAGCACGCCATCCGCCGCCTGTATGAGATCACCCGGGAAACCGGGCGCGAGACCTTCATCACGACGGAGGTCGGCCAGCACCAGATGTGGGCGGCGCAGCATTACCGCTTCGACAAGCCGAACCGCTGGATGACCTCGGGCGGCCTCGGCACCATGGGCTACGGCCTGCCGGCGGCGATGGGGGTGCAGATCGCCCATCCCGACGCCTTGGTGGTCGATATCTCCGGTGAAGCCAGCGTGCAGATGAACATCCAGGAGATGGCGACGCTGGCGCAGTATCGCCTGCCGGTGAAGGTGTTCATCCTGAACAACCAGTACATGGGCATGGTGCGGCAGTGGCAGGAACTGCTGCACGGCGGCCGCTACTCGGAAAGCTACTCGGAATCCCTGCCGGACTTCGTGAAGCTGGCAGAGGCGTTCCACGGTGTCGGCCTGCGCGCGACGGGCATCGATGACCTGGACCGGGTGATCCGGGAGATGATCGCCATCGACCGCCCGGTGATCGCCGACATCTGCGTGGACCAGAAAGAAAACTGCTTCCCGATGATCCCGTCCGGCGCCGCGCACAATGAGATGATCCTGGGGCCGGAGCACCAGGACCGCACGGCGTCAATCACCGACGAAGGGCTGATGCTGGTCTGATGCCCAAAGATATCCCTCATCCGGCGGCGCCCCCCACCTTTTCCGGCAAGGAAGCGGCGGCGCTGCCGCACCGCTCCGCCACCATTTCCGTGCTGGTGGACAACGAGAGCGGCGTGCTGGCCCGGGTCATCGGCCTGTTCGCCGGGCGCGGCTACAACATCGACAGCCTGACGGTCGCGAGTGTGGACGCCGGCGGCAGCCGCAGCCGCATCAACATCGTGACCAGCGGCACCGACATGGTGATCGAGCAGATCAAGGCGCAGCTCGCCCGCCTGGTGCCGGTGTACCGCATCGCCGAGCTGTCGCAGGAAGGTCCGCACTTGGCGCGGGAGCTGGCCATGGTGAAGGTCATCAGCGACGGCGCCAACCGGGCGGAGGCGCTGCGCCTCGCCGAAGCCTTCCGCGCCCGGGTGATCGACGCCACCGTGGAAAGCTTCGTGTTCGAGTTGACGGGCGGCACCCAGAAGCTGGACAGCTTCATCGAGCTGCTGCGCCCGATTGGCCTGGCGGAGGTCAGCCGCACCGGGGTGGCCGCCATTGCCCGCGGCACGCGGATGCTGTCGGCCTCCCCGCACTAGCCAGCGGCGCCCAGGTCGCTAGAACCTCCGCCAGACCCCCCATGCACACTCACAGCCAAGGACTCCGCCCATGCGCGTTTATTACGACCGCGACGCCGACGTGAACCTGATCAAGGGCAAGAAGGTCGCGGTGATCGGCTACGGCAGCCAGGGCCACGCCCACGCCGCCAACCTGAAGGACAGCGGCGTGTCCGAGTTGGCGGTCGGCCTGCGCCCCGGCTCGGCTGGCGTCGCCAAGGCGGAGGCCGCCGGCATCCGCGTCATGGACCCGGCTGATGCTGCCCGCTGGGCCGACGTGGTCATGGTGCTGACGCCGGACGAGGGGCAGGGGGACCTGTACCGCGAAAAGCTCGGCCCCAACATGAAGCCCGGCGCGGCGCTGGCTTTCGCCCACGGGCTGAACGTGCACTTCAACCTGCTGGACCCGCGCCCGGACATCGACGTGTTCATGATCGCGCCCAAGGGGCCGGGCCATACGGTGCGCAGCGAGTACCAGCGCGGCGGCGGCGTGCCGTGCCTGGTGGCGGTGGCGCAGGACCCGAGCGGCAACGCGCTGGACGTGGCGCTGTCCTACGCCAGCGCCATCGGCGGCGGCCGGGCCGGCATCATCGAGACGACGTTCAAGGAGGAGTGCGAAACCGACCTGTTCGGGGAGCAGGCGGTGCTGTGCGGCGGCCTGGTGGAACTCATCAAGGCCGGCTACGAAACGCTGGTGGAGGCCGGATACGCGCCGGAAATGGCGTATTTCGAGTGCCTGCACGAGGTGAAGCTGATCGTGGACCTGATCTACGAGGGCGGCATCGCCAACATGAACTACTCAATCTCCAACACCGCGGAGTACGGCGAGTACGTGACGGGTCCGCGCATCATCAACGCAGAAACCAAGGCCGAGATGAAGCGCGTGCTGGAGGACATCCAGTCCGGCCGTTTCGCCCGCGACTGGATGCTGGAGAACCGCGTCAACCAGTCGAGCTTCAAGGCCACCCGCCGCCGACTGAGCGAGCACCCCATCGAGCAGGTCGGCGAGCGGCTGCGGGCGATGATGCCGTGGATCAAGAAGGGTGCTCTGGTGGACAAGACGCGGAACTGACGCGCACGCGCGCAACGCACCTGCGCCGGGTCGGAAACGTATTCACGGAAGGTTTGGATGAGGAAGCTGACCATCGCCCTGGCAGCGGCAGCTTGCGGCGCATCCTTGTACGTCAAGGCGAGCGCGAACGGGGCGGCAGACGTGGTCGTGACGCCGCTCGGCTCGGCTGACACGACCTGGACAGGGCAGCCCATCGTGTTCCCGCAGAAGCTCGGGCACGTGACGACGTCCTTGTTCGAGATCGCGCCGGGGGCGGCGTTGCCAGTCCACAAGCACCCGTTTCCCCGGATGGCATATGTCCTGAACGGATCGCTTCGCGTCACAAGCGTCGAGGAAGGCCGGAGCGAAACGTTCCAAAGCGGCGAGTTCGTGATCGAGTCGCTGAACCAGTGGCACAAGGGGGACAATCCCGGAGCCACGCCGTTGAAGCTGCTCGTTATTGATTTAATTGAGAAGGATACTGAAAATACTGTGATGATGCACTGATTGCCCGGGCGTTGCGGCTTTGCCGACGTGAATGAGGCCGCGTCAATGCGGTATGGGGCTCGGCCCTGGCTCGGAGGTGGAACACTGGATGATCTAAGGGCGTTTCCACGCCAGGCCCCGGAATGCCTGCCTTGTCGCCCAAGTCCAGCCAGGACCGCTGCCGTGTTCCGAAACTGTCTGCTGTCCTGATCAGCAAAGGAGGTGGTGGCAATCCGGCCACGCCCCCCGCATCATGGGCAGGTATCAACATCTTCAAAAAGGCGACTTCGATGTTCCAACTCAAGCCGGTGCTGGCTTTGGGTGCCCTGCTGGCGCTCGGCGGCTGCTACAGCAACCCGGACGCCATCGGGCCGGTGCCGTATGCGCCGACCAGCCCGGTGCTGGGCGCCGCCGGCACGCCGCAGCAAGGGCAGGTGGTCGGCTATGTCGGCACGACCTGCAAGGCCGGGTTCTACATCTGCCAGGTGCCGCCGGGGCCGGTCGGCACGCAATGCGCCTGCCCCGGCCTGGGCGCGCCGTCCTACGGCAACATTCGTTAGTACCAGCGGCTTTTTGCCTCGTCTCCTATTGTCATTGCGAGCTGCCTTGGCGGCGTGGCGATCCAGGGGCCGCCAGCACCGTGCTGGCGGCCCCTGGACTGCCGCGTCGCTGCGCTCCTCGCAATGACGCGGAAACAGTGGCCGCAAACGGCCGCGATTACACGTCGGCCCGCCGCGCCATGCGTCGGCCGACG
>CALMAB010000630.1:5106-7140 GCA_937858325.1 uncultured Acetobacteraceae bacterium | reverse complement strand
CGCTCGATGGCGCTTTCGCGGAGGTAGCCCATGCCGCCGTGGAACTGCTGGCAGGCGTACATCACCTCGTTCACCAGCTCACCGCACAGCGCCTTGACCATGGACACCTCCCGCACGCAGTCGCGCCCCTGCGCATCGAGCCAGGCGGCGTGGTACACGAGGCGCCGGGCCGCCTCGACCTTCGCCGACAGCATAGCGAGCTTCTGCCGGATGGCCTGCTTGTCCCAAAGCGGGCTCCCGAACGCCCGGCGCTGCCGCACCCAGTCGAGCGTGATCGCAACGGCCGCCTGCGCTTCCCCCATCGCCTGCGCGCCCAGCACCACGCGCTCGTTCTGGAAGTTCCGCATGATGGCGTAGAAGCCCCCGTTCTCGCCGCCCAGTAGGTTGGCGTGGGGCACGCGGCAGTCCTGGAACACCAGCTCCGCCGTGTCGGAGCACAGCCAGCCCTGCTTGCGCAGCGCCCGGCCGACGCCGAAGCCCGGGGTGCCCTTTTCCACCGCGAAGATCGACACGCCGCGGCTGCCTTTGGCAGCAAGGTCGGTTTTGGCCGCGACGAACACGAGGTCGCCCAGCACCCCGTTGGTGATATACATCTTGGTGCCGTTCAGCACCCAATGGTCGCCGTCGCGCCGGGCCGTGCTGCGCATCGCCGCCACGTCCGACCCGGCGTCCGGCTCCGTCACCGCGACCGCGCACACCTTGCGCCCGGCAACAAGGTCCGGCATCCAGCGCGCCTGCTGCTCCGCCGTGCCGGCATGGGCCAGATGCGGGGAGGCCATGTCGGTGTGTACCAGCACCGTCGCCGCGAAGCCGCCGAAGGTGGAGCGCCCAAGCTCCTCCGCGAGCACGGCGCTGGCCACCGTGTCCATGGCGCTGCCGCCGTGTTCCTCGGCGTAGCGGGCGCCCAGGAAGCCGAGCGCGCCCATGCGCGCGATGACGGCGCGCGGGACGTGGCCCTCGCTTTCCCATGCCTCCGCCTGGGGTTTCACCTCGGTGTCCACGAAGCGGCGCACCTGGTCGCGGAACAGCCGGTGCTCATGGGTCAGGTAGGGGTCATCGAGAAAGTCGCCGGCTGAGCGCGATGCAACGGTGTCGGGCGCCACGGCGCTCTCCTTCAGCTTGCCTAGGCAAACGTTAGGTAGTTCAATGCCCCGATGTCAATGACCGGCCCCGCTCCCGGCCCGCTGGCCGGCACCACCGTTGTCGAGATGGCGGCCATCGGGCCGGTGCCGCATTGCGGCCTGGTGCTGGCCGAGATGGGCGCGGGCGTGATCCGGCTGGACCGGGTGGGGGCCTCCGATCTCGGCATCCCAGTCCCGCCCCGGCACGACGCCCTGGCCCGCGGCAAGCGGTCCGTGGCGCTCGACCTGAAAAGTCCCGCCGGGCTGGACGCCGCGCGCACCCTGATCGCCCGCGCCGACGTGCTGCTCGAAGGGTTCCGACCCGGCGTCATGGAGCGGCTGGGCCTGGGTCCTGATCCCTGCCTCGCCGCCAACCCGCGCCTGGTGTATGGGCGGATCAGCGGCTGGGGCGATGCCGGGCCGATGGCGCGGGACAGCGGGCATGACCTGAACTACCTCGGCCTGACCGGCGCGCTGCTGGCGATGGGCGACCCCGGCGCGCCGCCGCCCGTGCCGCTCAACCTGGTGGCCGATTTCGGCGGCGGCGCGATGCAGTTGGCCTGCGGCGTGCTGGCCGCCCTGCTGTCCGCCCGGGTCACGGGGCAAGGCCAGGTCGTCGCGACCAGCATTCTGGAGGGGGCGGCGGCGCTCACGGCCATGACCCACGGCTTCCGCGCCGCCGGGCAATGGCGGGACGCGCGGCGGGACAACATCCTGGACGGCGGTGCGCCGTTCTACCGGACCTACGCCGCCGCGGACGGCGGCTTTCTGGCCGTCGCCGCCATCGAGCCGAAGTTCTTCCGGGCGCTGCTGGCGGGGCTGGGCTTGCAGGACGTGGTGGCGCCCGCGTCCCAGCACGACCGCGCCGGCTGGCCCGGCATGGCGTGGGCAGGGTTTCGGAGGTGTGAGAAAA
>CALMAB010000630.1:0-5096 GCA_937858325.1 uncultured Acetobacteraceae bacterium | reverse complement strand
GGTCGCGGAACGGTTCGCGACCTGCACCCGGGACGAGTGGGCCGCACGCTTCGCCGGGACCGACGCCTGCGTGACGCCGGTGCTGGGCTGGGCCGAGGCGCAGGCGCACCCGCAGGCGACGGCGCTCGGCCTGTTCAGCGGCGGGCTGCCCCGCACGGCGTCGCGCTTCTCGGCCACGCCCTGCGCCGCGCCGGCGGAGGCGGTGGAGGCCGGCGCGGACACGCAGGCCGTGCTGCGGGAGGTCGGCTTGGAGCCGGGCCAGGTCGATACGGCTTGAGCGTTACCCCGGCTTGGACCGAACCCGTCAAAAGGAGCGTCCGCCCTCCGGTCAACCCGCAAAGGCGCGCGGTCCAACGAAGCTCGCCAGGTGCGACCGGCAAACGGACAAGACCATCTGCCGAAGCCAACGATGCGCCGGGTCGGCATCCGCGCGCGGGTGCCACATCTGGGACACGGTGATCGCGTCCGTCTGCACCGGCAGGGCGAAGCAGTGCACCGGCATCCCGTTCAGGCCGGCCTGCCCCGCACGGACAAAGGAGCTGGTCACCAGCCCGACGAGGTCCGACGTGGCAGCGACCGCCAAGGCCGCCGGAAAGCTCGGAACGACCACGACGACCCGGCGCTGCAGACCAAGCGCCTCCAGCGCGTCGTCCACCGGCCCGCGCGTCCGGCCCCGGCGGGATGCGACCACGTGGCCGCAGGCGGCATAGCGGCTGGCAGTAAGGTCACCTGACGCCAAGGGATGTCCCTGCCGAACCACGCCGACGAACCGGTCCTGGAACAGCGACTGGATCATGACCTCCGGCCCCGTGTCGCCGAGCACGCCGATCTCCAGGTCGATCAACCCTTC
Source organism: uncultured Acetobacteraceae bacterium (assembly GCA_937858325.1). Classification (GTDB taxonomy): domain Bacteria; phylum Pseudomonadota; class Alphaproteobacteria; order Acetobacterales; family Acetobacteraceae; genus CAHJXG01. The sequence goes on along the minus strand of CALMAB010000630.1, from coordinate 4,246 downwards.
CCGCAGCGACTGCACGCCCTTGTCGGGCTTTGGGGCGAAGCGCAGCCGGACGCCCGGCGCCGCTTCGGTCAGCGCCCCGACGAGCCGGGCGGCAAAGGCCTCGACGAAGCCCTCGTTGGCCCGCAGCGTGAAAACGCGCTCCAGGGCGGCGAGGTCCAGCTCCCGCACGGCCGGCCGCAGCACCGATCTCACCTCGCCGCTGAGCGTCCTGACGCGCTCGCGAAGTGCGATGGCATGGGGCGTCGGCACCAGCCGCCGGCCGGCCCGGACGAGCAGCGGGTCGCCGGTCGCGGCGCGCAGGCGCAGCAAGGTCCGGCTCATGGCCGAATCGCTCAAGCCAAGGACCTTGGCGGCCCCTGCCACGCTGCCCTCGGCCAGCAGCACGTCGAGGGCGGACAAGAGGTTGAAGTCGGGATCGGCCATGAACCACCACCTGGCGCTCGGTGCAGGTATATGTTGCACCCGTTGCGTCTTCCGCCATGTCTGGACGCCCTTATCCTGCCCTGACCCACAGAGGGCAGGAGACACCATGGCCAACCCAGGCTCAGCCGCCACTCAGCCGCCCACCAACCAGGCGCCCGGCAGCGCAAGCGGCGGGGAGGACGGGTTGCCGACGCCGCGCCGGCACTACGCGACGCTGGCCATCATGGCCACGCTGGTGCTGGTCGTGCTGGACGGCGCCATCGCCAACGTGGCGCTGCCGACGGTCGCCGCGGCCTTGGACGTGTCGCCCGCCGCGTCCGTGTGGGTGGTCAACGGCTACCAGTTGGCCTTGGTGATGGCCCTGCTGCCCTGCGCCGCCCTGGGGGAAAGCCTGGGCCTGCGCCGCGTGTTCACGGGCGGGATCGCGCTCTTCACCGCGGCCTCGCTGCTGTGCTCGCTGTCGCCCTCCTTGCCCTGGCTGGTGGCGGCCCGCTTCGTCCAGGGCCTTGGCGGCGCGGCCGTGGTGGCGCTGGGCATCGGGCTGATGCGCTTCACCTACCCGCATCGCCTGCTCGGCGCGGTGATCGGCTGGAACGCCACGGTGATCGCCTTGTCGGGGGCGGCGGGTCCGACCATCGGCTCCGCGATCCTGGCCGTGTCGAGCTGGCCGTGGCTGTTCGCCGTCAACCTGCCGGTCGGCGCGGTCGTCCTCCTGGCCGCCCGCGCGCTGCCGCGGCCGCCCGGCACGGGACGCAAGCTCGACCTGCTGAGCGCCGCGCTTAACGCGGCGGCGTTCGCGTCCCTTGTCCTGGGCGTGGACCGCGCGACGAGCCAACCCATGCTCGCCGCCGGGCTGCTCGCCGGGTCCGTCGTGGGCTTCGTGGCGCTTGTGCGCCGGGAGATGCCGCGCCATGCGCCGCTGATCCCGCTCGACCTGCTGCGGAGCCGCCCGTTCCGCGTCTCGGTCGTCGCGTCCGTGTGCTGCTTCGCCGGCCAGATGGCGAGCACCATCGCCCTGCCGTTCTTGCTCCAGCACAGCCTTGGCCAGGATGTCGTCGCCACGGGTCTCTACATGACGCCCTGGCCCCTGGTCGTGGCCATCGCCGGCCCGATCTCCGGGCGCCTGGCTGACCGGGTGTCGAACGGCCTGCTCTGCGCGGCGGGCGGCGCCTTCCTTGCCTTGGGCTTGGCGCTTTCCGCCGTTTGGCCGATGGGCGGCAGCCCGTGGCCGCTGGTGCCCTTGCTGATGCTGAGCGGCTTCGGCTTCGGCATCTTCCAAACGCCGAACAACCGCAACATGCTGCTTTCCGCGCCGCGCGAGCGCAGCGGCGCGGTCGGGGGTATGCAGGGCACGGCCCGCCTGTTTGGCCAAACAGCAGGCTCGGTGATCATGGCCCTGCTGTTCACCCTCACGTCGCCATCCGCCGCGCCGCGGCTCGGTCTCGCCGCGGGCGCCGTTCTCGCCCTGGCGGCAGGCCTCGTCAGCGCGACGCGGATCAAGCCGTGACGCGGCACGGGGCGCTCCGGACAGGCCGAGGCGCAGGCGCACCCGCAGGCGGCGGCGCTCGGTTGGTTCGAGGGCAGCCTGCCCCCACGGCGCCGCGCTGCTCGGCCACGCCCTGCGCTGCGCCGGCGGAGGCGGTGGAGACCGGCGCGGACACGTGCGCTGTGTTGCGGGAGTTCGGCTTGGAGGCGGGCCAGGTCGATGCAGTGTGAGGCATGTCCGAGTTTGAATTTCCGCAACGGGTGGTTTGCGGGCTGTCCGGTTTGGAAGCGGCAAATGCCAATAGCCGCCATCGACCGGTGCCGATTTTCCAAGGATAATTTTGTAGCGGGGAACTGGCTCCCCGTTCTATGCCGGACAACAGCCCTCAAGGAGCAACGGTTGCCAATGGCGGTCGAGGCCGTTCAATGATGAAGAAGTGCGTTGACGACGAGCGCCAACCGCTCGTCCCGGGCGATGCGCCTTATCCGGCCCGAGCGCTCCAGCTCGGCAAGTCCATGAAGGACTGCCCAGAATGTCTCGGTCGCAACCTCAGCATCGCTGCTTGACGGCGTGACGACAGATGCCAGCGCCGCGAAGGCGTCCTTCAACTCTAACGGTGTATCAGCTTCCGCAAAGCGTAAGACGGTCGGCATGATGAACATCGCTTCGTAGAGAGCCGGATGCTCGCTGGCGAAGGCGAGATATGCCATGGCGGTGTTCTGGATCGCAGCTCGACGATCAGTCGATCCATGCGCGGCCTGTTGAAGCGCGGTTGCGAGTTCTCGAAAACCTTCAACGGCGGCTGCCGCGACAATCGCGTCCCTGTTCTCGAAGTGTGTGTATAGGACAGGCTGGCTATATTCGACCTGCTCCGCCAGACGGCGGATCGTGACCGCATTCCATCCCTCGCCCGCCGCAATCAGCCGTGCCGCTGCAATGATGCGATGCTCGCGTTCGGCGCGCTCCCTGCTTCTCCTTTCTGCGACCCCCACCGCTGACCTCCTCACGCCGAGTGCGCGGCCACGCGTTGATAACACAGCTTGATTTTCTAGCAATGCTATATTAAATAACAATGCTTCAAGGAGGCTCGTATGCACTGGTTTGCGATCGGAGTGGCAATGCTGGTGGCGTTCGCGATCATCGCAATCGGCGTTATGTACCTTTACAGCCCGAGGGCAGCGACGCAGAGCTTTGGCCTGCCGCTCCCCGAGGAAGGGCCGAACATCGCATGGTGGCTTCGCCTAAAGGGCGTCCGAGACATGGTCGCGGGACTGGTCGTGCTGGCCTTGATGGTATGGGGCGGCCCACGCATGGTCGGCATCGCTCTGCTGGTAGAGGCGATTACCCCTGCCGGCGACATGTCGCTCATCCTTGCCGCGAAAGGTTCCACCAAGACCGCCTTCGGCATCCATGGCCTTACGGCGGCGCTGATGATCCTGGCGGCAATCTCCTTGATCATGGGGCTGGCCTAAGATGCTGCATAGCTTCTTGGTTTGGCTCCTTGCCGCCGCGTTCTTCGGTGCGGGGCTGTTCAACGCAATCGGCACGCCAGCGACGCAGAGCAGCTTCGTCCGCTGGAGTTATCCGGCGTGGTGGTGCCATGTCACCGGTGGGTTGGAGATGGCGAACGCCGTCATTATCGCCGCAGCGGTTTTGACCGTCTTGCGTCGCCGTGAGTTTTCCCACCTTGCGCCGCTGAGCCTCTTTGCCGCTCTGCTTGTGCTGACTGAGGTAACTTTCTGAACGAACGGCAGCTTTCAAGCCGTTTAGATCGGGCCACTTACGGCGTCAAAGGGTCGAAAACCGAAGTTCAAACCGACCCACCACCGCTCCCACCAACGCTTGACGCTCCCTAACCCCCCAGCCTAACGTTTGTCAGATGACCGCGCTGGCCCGAACCGACGACCACGACTCAAAGGCAGGATCGCGCCGCACCCTGCTCGACGCCGCCGCCCGGCTGTTCCGCCGCCACGGCTATGCCGCCGTCAGCATGCGCGACATCGCGGCGGCCTGCGGCATCAAGGCCGGCAGCCTGTACTACCACTTTCAATCCAAGGAACAGATCGTCTCGGAAGTGCTCGACACCGGGGTCGGCACGGTGTTCGACCACGCCCGCCGCAGCGTCGCGGCGCTGCCGCCGGCCGCATCCCTGGAGCAGCGCCTCCGCGCCGCCATCGGCGCCCACTTGCACGCCCTGCTGGAACTCGACGACTACACGGGCGCCAACATCCGCATCTTCGGCCACGTCCCAGAGCACGTGCGCCGGGCGGCCCTGGCGAGCCGGCGGCAGTACGAAGACTTGTGGCGCGACCTGCTCGCCCGTGGCGCGGCGGAGGG
>CALMAB010000629.1 GCA_937858325.1 uncultured Acetobacteraceae bacterium | reverse complement strand
CCGCGACAGCGCATCGTCGGCGTCCCACCTCTCGGCGTCGAGCAGCACGACGGCCGGCACCAGCACCGTGCCGGGAGCCAGCGCCGGATCGAGGCCGCCTGCCAGGCCGAAGCTGACCAGCCCGGCAACGCCGCTTTCAACCAAACGTTGCGCAGCCGCCGCGGCCCCATCCGCCCGGCCGCCGCCCACTTCGACCGGGACGCCAAAGCGCCGGGCGATCCGCGCTTCCGCCTCAAGCCCGGTGACGATCCCGACCCGGGGGCCGACCGGGCGCCCCGGCGCCAGCGGTCAGAACCCGAAGCTGACCCGGCGGCTGTTGCCGTGCCGCAGGTTGCGGAACCGTGCCAGCGCCAGCAGCGGGAAGAACAGCCGGTAGCCGTGGTAGCGCAGGTAGAACACCCGCGGGAACCCCACGGCGGTATAGGGCAGCTCGTCCCATTCCCCGTCCTCGCGCTGCGTGCGGGCCAGGTATTGGGCGGCGCGGTCCACTGCGGGGCCGGTTTCCCCGGCCGCCATCAGGCCCAGCATGGCCCATGCGGTCTGCGACGGCGTGCTGGCGCGATACACGCCCGGGGCGCTGTCGGCGTAGCTTTCCCCGTCCTCGCCCCAGCCGCCGTCGTCGCGCTGCCGGTCCAGCAGCCACTCGCGGCCCCGTCGGATCGCCGGGTCGTCATGCGGCAGCCCGGCGGCGTTCAGCGCGCACAGCACGGACCAGGTGCCGTAAATGTAGTTGGTCCCCCAACGGCCGAACCAGCTCCCGTCCGGCTCCTGGTCGGCGCGGAGATAGGCAATGGCGCGGGCCATCGCCGGCTCTTCCGCCGCATGGCCGAGCTGCGCCAGGAACGACACGCAGCGCGCGGTCACGTCGGCGGTCGGCGGGTCCAGCAGCGCGCCGTGGTCGGCGAACGGGATGTTGTTGAGGAAATCATGGTTGTTGTCCGCGTCGAACGCGCCCCAGCCGCCGTTGCGGCTCTGCATCCCCAAGATCCAGTCCCGGGCGCGGGTCACGTTGCCGGCGTGGGCCGGGTCGCCGTTGCGGTGCAGCAACATGCCGACCACGGCGGTGTCGTCCACGTCCGGGTAGTGCGCGTTCTCGTACTGGAACGCCCATCCGCCCGGCGGCGCACCAGGACGGGACAGCGCCCAGTCGCCGCGCAGCACCGTCACCTGCCGCTCCGCGAGCCAAGCGCAGGCGGCATCAAGGCCCGGCGTCGCGGCGCCCTCCGCCTCCGCGACGGCATGGCCGGCGAGGCTGGTATCCCAGACCGGCGACAGGCAAGGCTGGCAATACGCCTCGGTATCCGTCACCACCAGCAGCTTGCGCACCGCGCGCCAGGCCGTAAGCGCGTCCGGATGGTCGGGGCGGGTGCCGAGCGCGTCGAACATCATCACGGTGTTGGCCATCGCCGGGTAGATGGCGCCCAGGCCGTCCTCGCCGTTCAGCCGCTCGCTCACGAAGGCGACCGCGTCCTCGACCGCACGGGCGCGGGCCACGCGGGGAAACGCTGGCTCGACCGCGCGCACGATGCTGTCCACCACCTTGAACACGGGTCCCCAGGCGGAGCGGTACGGGCCGCGTATCCAGTCGCGCACCTGGCCGGGCGGCGTGCAGAACAGCTCCGGCACCTCGATCCCCCGCGGGTTGCGCGCGCGCGGGCGCAGCGCCATCAGCACCAGGAGCGGCACCAGCACGGTTCGGGACCAGTAGGACACCTTGGACAGGTGGAAGAAGAACCACTGCGGCAGGTGCATGATCTCGACCGGCATGACCGGCACGGCGCGCCAGGGCACCTGGCCGAACAAGGCGAGCTGGATGCGGGTGAACACGTTGCTGCGCTCCGCCCCGCCGGCGGCCAGGATGGCGACGCGGGCGCGGGCCATGTGCGGCGCGCTCGGCAGGTCGCCGATGGCCTTCAGCGCGTAGTAGGCCTTGACGCTGGCGGACAGGTTGAACGGCCCGTCATGGAACAGCGGCCAGCCGCCATGCCCGCCCTGGATGCGCCGAAGGTACACTCCGATTTTTTCTTGCAGCGGGCCGTCGATTCGGTCCAAGTAGTGCTCAAGAAGCACATATTCGGCGGGAATCGTCGCGTCGGCTTCCAGCTCGAACACCCAATGCCCGTCGGCGCGCTGCCGCCCGGCAAGGGCGGAGACGGCGCGTTGGACGGCGTGCTCAAGGGCGTCGTCCCCGAGCTGGTAGGCATAGGGACGTATCAGGGTATCGCTCGGCATGGGTGGTCGGCTCGGATCAGGCGGCCATGAGGGTTCTTGCTGCATTGCAACCTGATCTGATGGCACCTTCGATGGTCGCGGGCAAGCCGGTGGCGGTCCAGTCCCCGGCCAGCACGAGGTTGGGCCAGCGGGTCCGGGGCGCGGGGCGCCGCCGGTCCTGCTCGGGCGTCGCGGCGAAGGTCGCGCGCTTTTCCTTGACCACGCGCCACGCCGGCATGGCCTCCGGCAAGCGCAGCACGGCGCGCACGTCCCGCCAAACCTCCGCCGCCAGCGCCTCCGCCGGCGCGTCCACCCGGCGGTTGCCGGCGCTGATGGTGACGCTGACCACGCCGGGCTTCACGAACACCCACTCGGCGGTGCCGCCGATCAGCCCGGTGAACCCGGCCTCCCCCGGGTCGGCCTGGCAGCGGAAGTGGACGTTGAGGATGGCCTCGAACCGGTCCGGCACCACCAACCCCGGCACCAGCGCGGCGGCGA
>CALMAB010000628.1 GCA_937858325.1 uncultured Acetobacteraceae bacterium | reverse complement strand
GCCGATGTGTTCGAGCTTGAGGTGTCGGACGTGCTCGCGATCCTGTGGTATCGCGAGGAGCAGGACCCATACGATCCGGACGCGGAGGCCTGACCGGGCGTCCCCGGGCCGAGCGCTTCAAGGCTCCAGGTTGCTCCCCGGCGTGGGCCTATGCTGCTCCAGGCCATGAAGCGTGTCCCGCACCATGGACGCGTACAGGTCCCGCAGCGCGGGCGGCGAGACAACCTCCACGCCCGGCCCCCAGGTGAACAGGTGCCAGGCCATTTCCTTCAGCCCGCCCGCGGTGAAGCGGAGTTCAAGCGAGCCGTCGAGCAGCGAAGTCTTCTCCTCGGTTGGGTGGAAATGGTGGTCGCGGGCGTCGGCTGCGAGCTTGGGCGGGAAGCGCCACACGACCTCGGACGGCTCCTCTTGGAACACCTCGAAGCTGCGTGCGGCGTAGGCCCGGAGGTCGAAGTCCGGCTGGCGCGTGAACGGCGCGTCGCCGAGGCGGGCGTCCAGGATGTCGCCGAGGCTGTACAGCGCGGGCAGGCGCCGGGTCCGGCCGACCGGGAACGCCACGAGGTAATGCCGCTGGCCAAACAGCACGCCGTGCGGCGCCACCGTGGTCTCGTGCACGCGCCCGTCCGACCGCCTCCGGTAGCGCAGGCGCAGCTCCCGGCAGCGTAGGATGGCGTCGCGCACCGCTTCCAGCACGCCCTTCTGCAAGCGCGGACGGGGGCCTGGGCGCATCGCGTGCCCTGTCGCTTGCAGCAACGCCTCGAGGTCGGGTTCCACGCCGGCCTGCGCCTTTCGCGTCATCCGGGCGCTCAGCTTCCGGTACAAGCCGTCGAGCACGTCGGCGCGTCCGGGCAGCCCGTCGTGGCGTAGCCGCTCGGCCGCCAGAACCAGTTCTTTCAGTTCGCTCACATCGGTGGAGGCGGCGCTCGTGAGGGTGTCAGACGGCAAGCGCCAGCGCTTTATGCGCTCGCCCGTTTCTACCTCTTCTACCTGCGGCACCGCGCGCAGCACGGCATCGCGGAGCCGCTCGGCCGTGCGGCGGCTCACCCCGAACGCATCTTCGATTTCGGCCAGCGACACGCCGCCGTAGCTGCCCTGCAGCATGAGGCACAGCCTCAGCAGGTCGCCGATGCGATCATACATGGGGCATGGGCCGGGCCTCTCCGCCGGAAGTTCGGAACACCTTCGCATCATGCCCCCGGGTGGTCCCCGCCCTCAATAGGGGTCGGCACTGTTCTCCGTCAGGATCTGTCGTGTTGCACGGCTATGTTGCCTCGCGGCGGCAGGAACGGCCGCCTTGGCAAGGAGATGGACTATGAGCGGCGAGGAACTGCGCGACCGGAACGGGAACCTGCTCGGCCGGGTGGTGATGGAAGGCCGCAAGCAGGTGCTGCGCGACAAGAACGGCAACCGGCTGGGCGAGTACCACGCGGACGACAACGTCACCCGCGACCGCTACGGCAGCCGGATCGGCACCGGCAACCTGTTGATGACCCTGCTGCGGCCTTGAGACGCTCGTCGTCGAGCGCGCAGCCCAGCCGCGGGCGGCTCCTATGCCCGCGTCTCGCAACGCGACGGGGCGGTGAGTAGCCGTGGCCATCCGCCCCCGCATCCAGCGCTGCTTCGTCGATTGGCTGGAGGCAGCGCGCCCGCGCCTGTCCATTCAGCCGCGCGTGACGATGCGCGACGACCGCCTCCTGAAAATGACCTTCGACGGGCTGACGCCGATGATCGGCGCCAACCTGTCCCGCTACGACATCGACGTTTGGGTCGTGTGGGAGGACGGCTACTGCTGGGACTTGGTCTACAGCGAATACATCGAGGTCGCCGGGCGGCGGGGCGCCTACTTCTGCAAGGCCTGCCCGCCGGGAGAGCGCACCGTCCACCCGAGCCGCGAGGCGCTGTGGCGCGACCACCTGTTCGAGCTGTTCCTGTCCTGGATCAACGCCACCCTCGCGCCCGCCTCGGCCCTGGCGCTCTACAAGTCGGACCTCGGTTCGACCTCGGTGACGCTCTTGCGCGAGGGGAAGGTGCCGGGCAACGGGCTGCCCAACATCATCGTGCCGCTGCGGACCACTCCGGCCCGGTTATGACCTGCCTTCACCCGCAGGACACCGGCCTGTCGTTCGCCGTCCGCGTCACGCCGCGAGGCGCCTGCCCGTGCGACGTGCGGGTCGGCGCCACCAACCCGCCCTGGGGCACGAACCCGGAGGCGGTCTATGGCCTGCGCCCGTTGGCGCTGCTGGATGGGCAGGACTGGCTGTCGGCGCGGCAGCAGGCCGACCTCGCCGCCTGGGCCGTCCTGAACACCGAGGCGCTGGTGGAGTTCTGGGAAGGACGGATCTTCCACGACCTCGACTTGCGCAAGCGGCTGCGCGCGGTCGGCCATGCCCGCCCGCGCGACTTCCGGCTCGCCTGCGTCGTGCTGCGTGCCCTCGCGCCGAAGGTCAGGAGCATCGCCTGGACGGCGGGGGCCTACCACCTGACGTTCGACCGCCGGGCGCCGGATGGGCGGCGCTTGGCCCAGCGTTTCTCCCGGCTGGGCTTCACACAGGGGATCACGAAGGGCATCGCCAAGCCCGCAAGCGTCCGGGAGCAGTTCACGATTGGCGGCGAGTTTCGCTGCGGCGGCAAGCGCTGGCGCTGCACGGACGTGGGGTCGCGCGTGATCACCGCCATCTGCCTCGAAAGCCCCGTCGATCCCACTTGGTTCAACGGGCCGCCCTATGCGGTTGCCGAAACGGTGTTCGACGAGTACGACCATCCCGCCTGTGAACCGATTTGACTTCGCGGGCGCGCACTCTCCAGACCGGACCCGACCATCCCATGCTGTTGTCCATCACCACCACGCATCGCCCGGCCACGGACCTCGGCTATCTGCTGGCCAAGCACCCGGACCGCCTGCAAAGCTTTGCCCTCAGCTTCGGCGCGGCGCATGTGGTCTATCCTGAGGCGTCGGAGGAGCGGTGCACGGCCGCGCTGATCCTCGACCTTGACCCGGTCGCCCTGGTGCGCGGGCGCCCGGCGGGGCCGGGCGGCGAGGGCAGCAC
>CALMAB010000627.1 GCA_937858325.1 uncultured Acetobacteraceae bacterium | reverse complement strand
ACAGCCCGCTGCAGCGCGACAGCGTGGTGATGATCTCCTCGGCCATCCCGTCCGCGAAGTAATCCTGCTGCGAATCGCCGCTCATGTTCGTGAAGGGCAGCACGGCGACCAGCGGCCCTTCCAGGCCGCCCGCGCGCGCTCCGGGACCGTTCAGGCCGATCTCCGGCGTCGATGGCGGCGGGGCTTCATGGACCTCCTGCACCGCGCCCACGAAGCGGAACCCCCTGCGCGGAACCGTCCGGATGAGGCGCTGTTCCGCGCCGCTGTCGCCGATGGCCGCCCGGGCCGAATTCACGCGGCTGCTCAGCGTCGCGTCCGACACGATGCGCCGGCGCCAGACCGCGTCCAGCAGGTCGTCGCGGCTGACGACGCGGTGCCGGGCCTGGATCACGAACGCCAGCAGGTCGAACACCTGCGGCTCGACCGCCACAAGCTCCCCGGCCCGGCGCAGCTCCCGCCGGCTGATGTCCAGCACGAAATCCTCGAACCGGTAAAGCGCCGGGGACACAAGCTGCTCCCAAGCTGGGCGTCCAGCCTAGCACAACGCGTTTGCCGCAAAAATCAAGGAAAAGTGGAGGATAACTGCACGCCGCCTCAAAGCGAAGCGCCGTTGGCTCAGGCATCGTCGCCCGCATCAGAGGAGGCCAACCCATGACCAAACCCATCGACCATCAGCGTCGCCGGCTTCTCGGCATCGCCGGCATAACGGCCGCCGCCGCCGCCCAGCTCGGCATGGCCCGCCCCGCGAAGGCGCAACCCGGCACGCCGACGCCGCCCAGCTTCCCGGCGGAACCGGCGGTCTTTGCCCCATTGAAGCAGGTCAACGCCGGCGTCCTGGACGTGGGCTACGCCGAGCTTGGCGCGGCCGACCGGCCCGCGGCCATCCTTCTGCACGGCTGGCCCTACGACATCCACAGCTATGGGGAAGCGGCGCCGCTGCTGGCAGCGGCGGGCTACCGGGTCATCGTGCCATACCTGCGCGGCTACGGCGCAACCCGGTTCCTTTCGGACCAAGCCGCGCGGAACGGCCAGCAGTCGGCATTCGCGGTTGACGTCATCGCCTTGATGGACGCCCTGGGCCTTCAAAAGGCGGTCATCGCCGGCTTTGATTGGGGCGCCCGGACGGCGGACGCCGTGGCGGCGCTTTGGCCGGAACGCTGCACGGGCCTCGTGTCCGTCAGCGGCTACCTGATCGGCAGTCCCAACGCCAACAAAGCACCGCTGCCGCCGGAAGCCGAGCGCGCATGGTGGTATCAGTTCTACTTCGCGACCGAGCGCGGCCGGGTGGGGTATGAGCGGTATCGCAAGGAATTCGCCCGGCTCATATGGCGGATCGCCTCGCCGAAGTGGGACTTCGACCACAAAACCTTCGACCGCAGCGCGCAGGCGTTCGACAACCCCGACCATGTCGCCGTCGTGATCCACAACTACCGCTGGCGCATCGGCCTGGCCGAGGGCGCGCCGGCCTATGACGCGCTGGAAAAGCGCCTGGCCGAAGCGCCCGCCATCCGCGTGCCCACGATCACCCTTGAGGGCGACGCGAACGGCGCGCCGCACCCGGACCCGGCCTCCTATGCAAAACGGTTCTCCGGCAAGTACGCCCACCGGCTCATCACCGGCGGCGTCGGCCACAACCTGCCGCAGGAAGAGCCCAAGGCCTTTGCGGAGGCCGTCATCGAAGTGGCGGGATACTGACACGCAGGAGGCCATCATGCACCGTCGCACTCTTGTCATGGGCGGGCTTCTCGGGGCGGCCGGACTGTTTGGCTCCCCGGTGGCGCCGGGCTTCGCCCAGCCCGCCGCCGAGCGTCCGGCCCCCGAGTTCGTGGGTCTGGACGGCTGGATCAACGCCCGCGGCCCCCTCACCCTGGCTGGGCTGCGCGGCAAAGTGGTTCTGGTCGATTTCTGGACCTATTCCTGTATCAACTGCCGCCGCACCGTCCCATACCTGAACCGCTGGCAAAGCGAATACGGACCGCTTGGCCTGCAAGTCGTGGGCATCCACACGCCGGAATTCGGCTTCGAGCGCGCGCATCGGAACGTGGAAACCTCCGCCCGCGAGTTCGGCATCCAGTATCCGGTCGGGCAGGACAACGGCTTCCAAACATGGCGGGCCTGGAGCAACTGGTCCTGGCCGGCGTTCTACCTGCTGGACCGCGACGGCCAGGTCGTGCTGTTCCGCGAAGGCGAGGGCTATGCCCGGGAGATGGAGGGCGCGATCCGCGGCCTGCTCGGCTTGGGCGGAGGTGCGGCGCACCCGGGCGACGACCCCGACCTGTCCCGGATCGCCACGCCCGAGATGTATTTCGGCTTCAAGCACCCCACGCCGCAGGACCCCGCCCAGTTGCCCCGACCCGGCGAGGCCGCCTATGCCTTTGCGGAGGCGCCGAGCCCGCGGCTGAACACCTACCAGCTCGACGGCACCTGGTTCCGGGGGAACGAGGCGCTCGCGCTTCACTCTGCCAAAGGCGGGCTGCGCATGCGCTTTTCCGCGGCAAAACTGCACGTGGCGGCGGCGTCGCCGGCGCCGGCGACGCTCCGCATCCGCGCGGATGAGGGCGAAGCGCGCCGGCTGCCCATCGAGCGTCCGACGCTCTACACGCTGCTGGACGGGGATCGCTACGGCGAGCACCTGGTCGAGGTCGAGGCGGACCAGCCGGGCCTGTCGCTGTTCAGCGCAACCTTCGGCTGACGTCCGGGAGCCGCGCTGCCGGGGGTCAGTAAGGGGGCCTGCTCCGCGCACGCTGGGCGCGCGCCGCCTCCGTCCACCAGGCGAGGT
>CALMAB010000626.1 GCA_937858325.1 uncultured Acetobacteraceae bacterium | reverse complement strand
GGTCCAGGACCTGCCGTGGCGTGGCAACGCCGATGGTGTCGGCCAGGCCGATCTCCGCCGGGCCGGACCGCAGGACTTGGCGGGCGATGTCCTCGACGCGGGCCGGGTCCACCACGCCCTCGAACGGGCAGCCAAAGGCGGTGGCGACCACCACCGCGGCGCGGCGCCCGGCGGCGCGGGCCATGGCCGAAACCTCGGCCCACGCCAGCAGGCCCTGCTCAACCGTCTGGCCCTGGTTGCGCTGGCCGAACGCCTCGCTGGCGCAGACGGTGAAGGTCAGCTCGTCGCACCCGGCGGCGATGGCACGCTCGGCACCCCGGCGGTTGAGCACGAGGCCCGAGACCGCCACGCCGGGCGTGCGCGGGATGCCCGCCATCACCGCCTCCGCATCCGCCATCTGCGGCACGCGGGCCGGGTGGACGAAGCTCGTCGCCTCCAGACGGCGGACGCCGGCGCGGATCAAGCTCTCGATCAGGTGCAGCTTGTCAGCGGTGCCGACCGGCCGGCCCTCGTTCTGCAGCCCGTCGCGCGGGCTGACCTCCACGATCTCAACGAAGTCAGGCAGCATGCCGGGCTGGCCCGGTCGCTCCCGCCGCTCGACGCCCCGTCAGCCCGGCTGCTTGGCCGCGTCGGCCGTCGGCAACGGCTCCGGGTTGGCCGACAGCGAACGGAGATAGGCGATCACGTCGGCCCGCACCTTGGGGTCGGCGATGCCGGCGAAGCTCATCTTGGTGCCAGGGGCGTAGGCGCTCGGCTTGAGCAGCCACTTGTCCAGCTCCGCGTAGGTCCAGGACCCTTCCTTGCCCTTCAGCGCGGCGGAATAGGCGTATCCCTCATGATGCGCGTGCGGCTGGCCCACCACGCCGTAAAGGTTGGGTCCGACGCCGTTCTTGCCGCCCTCGTTGAGACTGTGACAGGCGATGCAACCCAGCTTGGTCATGCTGGACTTGCCGGCGTCCGGGCTGGCGGAAGCCAGCAGGGCCACGGCGTCCCCTCCGCCGCTGGCCGGCGTGCTGCCGTTCGGCGGCTCACTGGGCGTGGCGTTGGCGACGGCCGCCTTGGGCGGCGCGGCGGCGGCCTTCGCCGGGGCGGCCGGGAAGGGAACCGGGTCCTTGGCCAGCGTGTGCAGGTAATCGATGATGTCAGCCCGCTTCTGCGGGTCCGACAGGCCGGCGTAGCTCATCTTGGTGCCGGGCGCATAGGCACTGGGCTTCTTCAGCCACTCGTTCATCGCCTCGTAGGTCCAGGGGCCTTGCTTGCCCTTCAGCGCCGTTGAATAGGCGTAGCCCTCCATGTGGCCGTGCGGCCCGCCAACGACGCCGTAAAGGTTCGGGCCGACGCCGGCCTTGCCGCCCTCGTTGAAGCTGTGGCACGCGACGCAGCCGGCGCTCTTGACGCCGGCCTCGCCGCGGGCGGGGTCGGCGGAGGCGAGCAGGGCGGCAATCGGCGGCTCCGCCTCTGCCGGCGCCGCAGCGGCGGTCTGCTCGCTGGGCAGGTCAACCTTGATCGCCGTGCCCTTGATCGCTTTCGGGTGGACCAGGGCGTCGCTGATCAGCCCGGACCCCATGAAGGCGATGCCCGCGATCAGGAACGCGGCAACCGCCTTGTTGACTTCCATGCTGTCCATACGCGACCCCTGCCCCCGTCAAACCAGTTCCCGCAAAAAGCGGTCGCACAACGGGCCGCGCATCGCAACCCGTCCGGCACCGCTTTCCGCGCGAAGTAGATATGATAGTGAGGGATCGATGGCCAGCAAGGCAACGTGGTCGGCTAGACAGAGCGGGGGGCGCGGCCGCATTGGCCGCGCTCCCCGCATAGCTCACTGGGTGATCTTCGGCTGGCCCGCCGGTATGGCTTCCCGCATCGAGCCGTTGGGGGGCGTCCAGGCCGCGTTCAGGTAGCCCACCCCAGCCCCGCCGGGATGCGACAGCTCCGGGAAGTCCTTCAACATGCTCACGCCATAGAGCGGCTTGTAAACGCCCTGGTGGCAGGTGGCGCAGGCAAGCTTGGGCGAGTCGCCCGTGGCGCCCAGCCGGTTCGCCGGCCAGGCGTTGGCAAGCGACTTCAGGTAGTCGTTGTTGAGGTCCCGGGTCATGTTGATGCCGTGCCATGCGACCACCTTGGCCGGGCTGCTCTGCGACCAGTCGCTGAACGCCCGGCTGTTGTGGCAGTACGTGCAGTTCACCCCGAGCGAATTGCCGAAGTAGTTCATCAACGCAAAGGTCCACTCCGCTTCCTTGATGGAGTGCCGGTCGGAGCCGGGCAGCGCCTGCTCCCCTTGCACGCGGATCGAATGGTCGTTTTCCAGGAACGGCGTGAACGGGTCATACGGCAGCGACGCGTAGTTCACCGACTTGGCCGCAAGGTTCTGGCCCGTCGCCGGCCCGGCGGAGATCATGTTGCCGCCTGGTGTGCGCGGCCCCGGGTCGGTGAACCAGATGTTGTTCGGCACCGGGTTGCCGCGGTGGCAGGTGTAACACGTCACCCCGGTGCCCTGGACGTGCGCCTGCCAATCGGCGTTGATGTGCTGCGTCATCTGGAACATGCGCCGAGAGACGATCTTGGTGTAAAGGTTGTCCTCGGCCATATTGGCGGTGTTGTGGCAGTAGGCGCAGCCCTGCTTCGGCGACACCCAGTTGGTGATCGACACCATCAGGCGGGTGAACTGGCCGACGCTGAGGTCGCCCAGCACCTGGACGTTCTTGTAAACCGCTCCCGCCTTCGGCCCGGCCGCCGGGGCCTGCGGCAGCGACGCCGGGACCTTGTTTTCCGCCAGGTACCGGGTCAGCTCCTTTTCGTTGTAGTTCACCTGCATGGCCGTGCCGCGATAGCCGCGCTGCACCTCCTCCAAGCGCGGCGCTTGGAACTGCGAGACCATCGCGATCCCGAGCAGCGCGGCGCCCACCGCGCCGACCAGGCCGAGGGCAGTCTTGACGCCGGGCATCATCGGGCGGCTCCTTGAGGAAGGGCCGGGTCGGTTACTACGCCCCACACGGCCGGATAGTGGGCCGCGATACCATGCTTCTCACCCCAAAGATACCAGTTGTCCACAACCGTCCCGGTCAGCAGGATGCCGATGCCGCCGGTGATCGGGGTCAGGATCGCGAACCACCAGGCCCAGCGGTGGATGCTCTCGGCCGAAGCGGCCCAGCCCATGGTCCAGCGCCAGAACAGGGTGCCCCGCTCGAACGCGGTGCCGCGGTCGATGATCTGCTCCAGCTCACGCTCTGCCCCGAAGCGGCTGATGGCGAGCACGGTCGCGCCGTGCATGGCGAACAGCAGGGTCGAGCCGTAAAGGAACACGATGGAAAGCATGTGGAACGGGTTGTAGAACAGGTTGCCGTATCGGAGCGAGAACGCCGCGGTCCAGTCGAGGTGCGGGAAGATGCCGAACGGCACCGCCTCGCTCCAGCTTCCCATCAGCAGCGGTCGGATGAAGCCGAGCACCAGGTAAAGCCAGATCGCCGCCGCGAACGCCCAGGCGACATGGTTTCCCAGGCCGAGCACCTTCGCCCGCAGATAGATTCGCGTCCACCACAGCAGGATGGACGCGGTCAAAAAGAACCCGGCCATCAGCCACCAGCCGCCCTGGGCGAGCGGCGGGAAGCGCAGGCCCCAGCCGGGAGCCGGCGGCTCCAGCGCCAGCCAGAACAGTTGACGGACGAACTGCACGGGGTCCCAGTTCACCGATGCCCACATGTTGAGGCCGATGATCTCGAACGCGATGAAGCCGCACACCAAGGAGGCAATGCCGGTGATGCCCAGGTAAAGCGGCCCGACCTGCGCGTCGCCGAGCTTGCCGAAGAGATGGATGTAGAACGGCTTGCCGGACCGGGTCCAACTGGTGCCGGTGACGGGCACCCCGGCGTAAACGGGTCCGCGGACCTGGACGCGGGTGAACAGGTTCTGGTACTCGGCCATGGTTTCGTTCCCTTCCCCTTCGTTATCGCCAGATCGGCAGGTTGAGCCACCAGCCCCACCATTCCGGCCAGCCACGGGTCCAGAACGGGCCGCTGATGATGATGCACACGGCGCTCCAGAACCCGGCGGACAGCGCCAGGAACAAGCCCAGCCGGTGGATGCCCAGCGTGCCGATGGACCAGCCGATGGTGTCGCGGAAGAACGTGTTCTCGTGCTCCGCCGTCTTCACCGCCTGCCCCTTGGGCGGGTTCGCCGCCGACAGCACCAGTGCGCCGTGCAGCGACAAGGCGAGCGTCGTGGTGAAGAAGAACGTCACCGCCAGCATGTGCGCCGGGTTGTAGTGGAAGT
>CALMAB010000625.1 GCA_937858325.1 uncultured Acetobacteraceae bacterium | reverse complement strand
CGCGAGCGGCTCACCGAGCCGTATGTCACGCATAAGCCAAAGGGCACTGGGCTGGGCTTGGCAATCGTGAAGAAGATCATGGAGGACCATGGCGGCAGCCTTGCGCTGGACGACTGCACTGACGGGCCTGGTGCGGTCGCCACGCTGTCCTTGCCGCTCTTGGTGGCCGAACCAGTGAAGGCTTAGCAATGGCGCACGAGATCCTGATCGTTGACGACGAACCCGACATCCGCATGCTGATTGAGGGCATCCTCGAAGACGAGGGCTACACGGTTCGGCAGGCCGGCGACTCGGACGCGGCGCTCGCTGCCTTTCGCTTGCGCCGGCCTTCGCTGGTGATCCTGGACATCTGGCTGCAGGGGTCGCGCCTCGACGGCCTCGGCGTGCTCAAGGCGTTGCTGAAGGAGGAGCCGCACGTCCCCGTCGTGATGATCTCCGGCCACGGCACCATCGAGACGGCGGTCTCGGCGATCCAGCTCGGCGCCTACGATTTCATCGAGAAGCCGTTCAAGTCGGACCGGCTGCTGCTGATCATCCGCCGGGCGCTGGAAGCGGCGCGGCTGGCCCAGGAGAACGCGGAGCTGCGGCTGCGCGCCGGATTCGAATCGAACCTGACGGGGCACAGCTCCGCGATCACCGCCCTGCGCGCCGCCGTGGAGCGGGTGGCGCCGACCGGCTCCCGCGTGCTGATCAGCGGACCCGCCGGGTCCGGCAAGGAGGTCGCGGCGCGCATGGTCCACACGCGGTCGCGCCGGTCGGACGGGCCGTTCGTCGCGCTGAACTGCGCCACGCTGAACCCGGCCCGCTTCGAGGAGGAGCTGTTCGGCGTGGAGGCCGGCGCCGACCCCATCGCCGCCCCGCGCCGCGCCGGCGTGCTGGAGCGCGCGCATGGCGGGACGCTGCTGCTGGACGAGGTGTCGGACATGCCGCTGGAAACCCAGGGCAAGATCGTTCGCGCCTTGCAGGACCAGACGTTCGAGCGGCTGGGCGGCTCGTTCCGCGTCAAGGTCGACGTCCGCGTGCTGGCCACCACCAACCGGGACTTGCAGGCGGAGATCGCCAACGCGCGGTTCCGCGAGGACCTGTACTACCGCCTCGCCGTCGTGCCGATCCGGATGCCGAGCCTGAAGGAACGGCGGGAGGACGTGCCGGAACTCGCCCGCTACTTCCTGGAACGCTCCGCCGAAACGTCTGGGATGCCCGGGCGCGAGCTGTCCACCGACGCGCTGACGGCGCTGCAGGCGTATGACTGGCCCGGCAACGTCCGGCAGCTCCGCAACCTCATGGACTGGCTGCTGATCATGGCGCCGGGCACCGCCAACGACAGCATCCGGGCGGAGATGCTGCCCGCGGAGATCAGCCAGGGCGCCCCGGCGCTGCTGAACTTCGATCCCAGCGCCGACCTGATGGGCCTGCCGCTGCGGGAAGCGCGGGACCTGTTCGAGACGCAGTACTTGCAGGCGCAGCTGCTGCGCTTCGGCGGCAACATCAGCCGCACCGCCGGGTTCGTCGGCATGGAGCGCAGCGCGCTGCACCGCAAGCTGAAGCAGTTGGGCGTGAACTCCGACGACCGCGGGGCCGCATGAGCCGGATCGTCTTCGTCAACGGGCGCTACCTGCCGCAGCGCGACGCCTCGGTGAACGTGGAGGACCGCGGCTACCAGTTCGCCGACGGGATCTACGAGGTCGTCCACCTTTACCGCGGCCGGTTCATCGACAGCGACCGTCATTTGGCTCGGCTGGAACGCTCCTTGGCCGAGGTGCGGATCGCCATGCCCATGCACCGGCAGCCGCTGCTGCAGGTGCTGGCCGAGGTCGCGCGGCGCAACCGGGTGCAGGACGGGCTGCTGTACATGCAGGTGACGCGCGGCGTCGCCCGGCGCGACCACGCTTTCCCTGTCCCCGGCGTGAAGCCGTCCTTGGTGGTGACGGTGCGCCGCATCCCGCCCTATCCCACGGACATCGAGCGGTGGACGGCGCGCGCCATCACCCACCCGGACCAGCGCTGGGCGCGGTGCGACATCAAATCGACGGGCCTGCTGCCCAACGTGCTGGCCCGGCAGGCGGCGGCCGAGCAGGGTGCGGCCGAGGCCATCCTGATCGACGCGGCCGGCACCGTGACGGAAGGCGCCGCGACGAGCCTGTGGATCGTGGACGCGGAAGGCCGGCTGCGCACCCGGCACCTGGACCAACACATCCTGCCGGGCTGCACCCGGGACGCCTTGCTGGCGGTCATGGGGGACGCCGGCATCGCCTTTGCCGAGCAGGCGTTCAGCGAGGCGGAACTGCGCACGGCGCAAGAGGCGTTCCTGACCAGCGCCACCAGCTTCGTGAAGCCCATCGTGGCGATTGACGGCCGGCCGGTGGGCGATGGCCGGGTCGGTCCGGTGTCCCGCAACCTGTTCGCGTTGTTCGCCAGACACGTCCACGGCATGTCCAACGCCGCCTGAGCGGGCATCCGTAGCATCAGCCACGGATGCCCGCTCAGGACTCCTTGGCGGACGCATCATCGAGATGATGCTTAGGGTTGTTTCGCCAGGCGACGTTGCTAGGTTTGGCTGGCCGGCCCATATCCGGGTTTGCGGCAGCACCCTTGTGGCGCACGGCACCTCGCCGGAGCCACACAACAAATAGGACACGAACGTGGCCACTGAGAAATCGCAGAACGTTCAGGATGTTTTCTTGAACCATGTGCGCAAGTCCAAAACTCCCGTCACCGTCTTCCTGGTCAACGGCGTCAAGCTGCAGGGCATCATCACCTGGTTCGACAACTTCTCGGTGCTGCTGCGCCGGGACGGGCATACGCAGCTTGTCTATAAGCACGCCATCAGCACCGTGATGCCGGGCGCGCCGATCCAGCTTTTCGACGCCAGCAAGGTCGAAGCCGTGGCGCAGGAGGCGGGTTCTGGCAGCGGCCCCGGCTGACACCGCAGCCGCGCCGACCCGCGCGGCGGTTGTCCTGCCTTGGGAGAAGCCGTCCCGGCAGGACGCGTCCCGCGCGGCGGACGCCCAAGTGGCCGAAGCGGTGGGCCTGGCCGCGTCCATCGGGCTTGTGGTGGTGCACAGCGCCATCCTGCCGCTGCGCACCCGGCGGTCGGCGACGCTGCTGGGCCAAGGCCAGGTCGCCACGGTCGGCGAGTCGATCCATGCCGAGGAGGTCGCCGTTGCCGTCGTGGACGCGCAGCTCAGCCCGGTGCAGCAGCGCAACCTGGAACGGGCCTGGGAGTGCAAGGTCATCGACCGCACCGGCCTGATCCTCGACATCTTCGGGGAGCGCGCCCGCACCAAGGAAGGCGCGCTGCAGGTCGAGCTTGCCCACCTTGAATACCAGCGCAGCCGGCTCGTGCGCTCCTGGACCCACTTGGAAC
>CALMAB010000624.1 GCA_937858325.1 uncultured Acetobacteraceae bacterium | reverse complement strand
CACGTCTGCGGGCAGGTTGTCGAACACCTCAGGCTGGCGGCCAGGCGCGCTCACGACAAGGCGGAAGCTGCCGACCCGCGAGCCCTTGGCGGTCGCCAGGCCGATGCCGTTGCCGTAGCTGCCGGTGTGCGCCGCCGTGAAGGTGCCGGTGGCCGCGTCGAAGCTCACCAGGAGGCTCGCGTTGCGCTGCACGCCCGCGCCCGCGTTCACCGCCGCCGATGCGGCAGCCCAGAACGCCGGTGCGGCCGCGAGGTCTGGCGCGGGCAGCACCACGCTGGCGGCCGCGTCCGTGCCGTCGGAAACCCGGACGCCGCGGAAGTCGCTGGCGCCCTGGAACACGGTGGCGGCAACGGCGGTGCTCAGGTCGAACTTGCGGGGCTGCACGGCGCCGAACGACAGCGCGCAGCCAACGGCATCCCCGAAGATCACCGGCGTGTTGACTGGCCCCCAGGAGGCCGTGCCGACGACACCGAGGCGGTTCGAGGGCACCCCGGCAATCAGGGTCTGCGGTGCAACGATGCCGACGTAGATGTTCGGCACGGTGAGCGCGGTCGTGTTCAAGGCGCCGTTCTGAAAAATGGGCATCTGGGCCTCTTGTTTCTTGGTTACGGAAGGTGTCAGGCCACTTCTTTGAGCGAGCGGCCTGAATTGGTGTCGGAGTAGACCAGGCTGCCCCACATCACGCATGGGGCGGTCTGCGTTTCAACCGTGGGGTATTCCACGGAATACAGCAGGTCCCGCCGCCAAAGGTCGGTCTTGGTCATCCGCTCGTAGCCGTAGGTGCTGCGGTATTTCAGGCGCCCCTCGGTGTGTTCGGGGAGCGGCAGGAAGTCTCGGCCGGAGAGCGCTGGCCGGAGCGCGGATGCAACCGCGTCGCGGGACGGCTGCGACGGGCACCACATCGCGATCCGGAACACCTGCTCGTCGCGGTCGATCTCGCGCTGCACGGTGGCGAACCCCTGCACGCGGGCCTCCATCCGGGATCCGGGCACCTGCACTTGGGATCCGGTTGCCAGCGCGCCGGGGACCTGGGCCGCCAGCATCGCCGCGGCATCAGCGGGGTCGTCCTGGGCGCCCAGCACAACGGAGTAAGCCTTCGATCCGATACGGATGCCCGCAAGCTGCTGGACGCCAGCCGCGCCGCCGAAAGTCGCCGTGTCACCGGATGCCGAGGCCGTCAGGGTGGGCGCCGCGGGCACCACCGTATACCACTCGGTATCAAAGCGGTCCTTGTTGGCCGTCATACCCTCGACGGGCGACACGCTGACGTTGACGATGCCGTTCGCCAGGTCCTCGTCCTCTTCGGAGGCGTCGGGCCAGCCACGGAACACGCGCACCGGCAGGCCGACAACCGGGGAGGGCGGCATGTCGCCCGCGGGAATGCCGCCCGGGTAGAACACGCCCACGATCACGTCGCAGAGCGCGTCCTCGACTTCGGAGATGTCGGGCATGCGCGCCTCACGTGCTCGTTGCCATGACGGATAGGCGCCAGCCCAGGCTCGTAAGCTCGGCGCTGGAAACCTCGTAGTGCAGGCCCAGGTCGTCCGTCATTGTGTCGTCGGTGCGGATCTGCACGCCCGGGAACGCAGGCAGCAACACGGCATACCATGGCTGCCGGGTATCCCGCGGCAGGTCGGCGTCCGATTTCTCGCCCTTTGTGCCCTGCAACATGGAAGCGGGCCATCCACTCATGAGCACCGATGGCTTCGCGCCCTCACCGTATGGCACCTTGCCGACGCCGCCGGTGCGGATGCCAGCAGGTCGATGCACGGTCAACGTGCGGTTGCATGACACCACCATGGGCGGGTGGTATGGCTCCAACGATGCCACGAAAAACGTGCCAAGAGATGGATGCTGGAGGTAGTCGCCCACCACCAGCACCGCGCCGTCGGCCGCGCAATACCACAGGGGCTTCGCGTATGTTGACGGCGCCTTGAACGTGAATGATGCCGAGGTGTCGAAAGCGGCCTGAACGGTGCCGATCGGGTTGTCGAGCGGATCCAGAGGGCCGGTTGCCCGGAACTGGGCGCACGGCTCGCCGAAGATCTCGGCAACGGTCCCGTAGCCGTCGTAGATGGCTTGTTGGATGCCGCCACTCATCATGCTACCCCGCGCCATGGATCAGGCACACCCGCAACTCCCGACGGAGGTCGCCGCATCTGACAATCCTCCTCGCGAAACGGTTGTGGACGAGCCGAAGAAGCCCTTCTCGGAAACGTGGAAGGCGGACTTCCTGCAAAAGCTCGCGCTCCTGGTCGTCGGCTTTGCGCTGACCGGCATCTTCGGCGTCCTGGTCGCGGAGCACGTCAAGCGGTCATTCGCGATCCAGGACCTTAGGATCAGCGGGTACAAGGACCATTTGGAGGACCAAAGAAAGCTTGCGGACACCCTGACGAGGAAAATAAACGGCATAGGCATCAAGACAGAGGTGTGGGCTCGCAAACTTGAGAAATACTGGAACACCCCTCAGTCAGACGACCTCTTGCGCGAATTCATGCTTGATAGTCTCGCAGGAAGCCAGGAACTTAGTTTGTTCTCGAAAGAGTATTCCATAATATTCTGCGAGAATTCAGAAGTAACACAGGATTGCTACAAGCTTTTCGCCAGCGCGGTAACGGAAAGCCAGATGTTGATCGATGCCGTCTCATCAGCGGCGATGGAGAACAAGCTCGGTGACTCTCGGGGCATTCTTGACCGTCAACTATCATTGCTGGACAGGTCCGGCGACCTTGAGTCGTTCATGTTCAACCAGATCAGGCTGACACGCCAGCGATACGAGAACGAGATCACCAAGCAGCCGTGGTGGTGATCGGAAATGAAGCCATTTCCGAGATCACACCGCGAAGGCGGCGGGCACCAGGGCGTTCATGAACGGGCCGGTGGAGATCCCGAGCGCCAAACACAGCGCGCGCCGCTGGTCCAGGTAGAGCTTGTTGCGCTCCCGCTGCTCAGCCGGGTTCCTCTCGAACACTGCGGCCGTCGCAATGCCCAGCTTGGCCCGCATGGCGGGCAGGTCGGCCTCGAGCAGGCGCAGGTCGGCCAGGCATCCGCGCACGTAGGCCACCAAGTCGGGCGTCAGCAGCGGCAGCAGGTCCCACAACGCATCCGAGGTTCCAGGCCGCACGAACGGCGGGTAACCGCAGAATCTGCGCAGGTCTACGATCTCCGCGTTCGTGAGCGCGGCCGTCCCAGCGGAGGCAACCGGGCTTGTTGAGGATCCAGACATTGCGAGGGTTCCTCAATCGAGTGTTCCAAGAAATCCGAGGGGTGGATGACCTCAATATCGCCCGCCGCGGCCCATGCCAGGTAGACGGGATGGTCCGGAGTCGTCAGGGCGAGTTCTCGGGTTTCGCCGGGGGCGAGGACGGCATGGCCGCCCCCGCTCACGTGGAAGCCCCTCGGCCCATTCGAGCGATTGGTGACCGAGG
Organism: uncultured Acetobacteraceae bacterium; assembly: GCA_937858325.1. Lineage (GTDB taxonomy): Bacteria > Pseudomonadota > Alphaproteobacteria > Acetobacterales > Acetobacteraceae > CAHJXG01. The sequence goes on along the minus strand of CALMAB010000624.1, from coordinate 19,038 downwards.
AGCGCATGGCTCAGGCCCCGTCGTAGTAGCGCACGGCGCCCGGAAGCCGCACATCGACGCCGCCGAAGCGGAAGATGCCGGGAACCTCGAACTCGAGCGGCCCCTTCTGCCACACCGGCAAGAAGCGGTACGGCATCGGCAGGTGCATCTTCACGACCTCCTCGGCCTTGCGGTAAGCCACGCAGCGCGTGGTGCCGCCAGCGCCCGCCGTGTCCAGGCCGCGCACGCCGCGGATCAGCAGCGGCTGCCCGGTTTCTTGCGTGTAGACGTTGGTCGTGCGGATGTAGTCGAGGATCGTCTTCTCGCTGTATGCGTTGAACGGCGTGTTGCCGAGCAGCGTGAACAGGGAGATCGGGAGCAGCAGCGTGTCCGCCATCTCGACGGTGTCGGAGCCCGTGTAGATGCCGGTCAGCAGGCCGTTCACGTCGGCCAGCACGCTGGCTGGCTGGGCGGCAGCGAGCTTGTCGGCCCAGGTCGTCTTCCCGGAGATCGTGGCCGCGGGGACAACGGTCACGTAGGGGCAGTTGGTCAGGCCCTGCATGCCCTTCTCGGGATCCCCGAACATGGCGCGCTGGTCGATGAACTTCTCGGCCACCAGGCGCGCCCCGCTCGCCTTGTCCGCGCTCAGGTTCATGTTCATCATGCGCGCGATCGCGATCTCCTCCATGTTCCACCGGTAGCCGATGGATCCCATGTGGACGGCAGTCACCCCCTGGTTGCGGATCGCCTCGACGTTCGGCACGTCCTGCGCCTTGCCGTTGAACCAGGCGGCCTGGCCCACGACGTCGGACGAGTAGTAGACCACGCTCTGAACCCACGGATTGGCCGTGGTGTCGACGGGCACGAGCTCCTTGTATCGGATGCCCGGATACTTGATCTTGTAAACCTTCTTCTCGATCTCGGCACCCTGCGGCACCAAGTATTCCAGCGCCGCGGAGGCGTCGATGATCAGCATTCTCTTGTTTCCTTTCGCAGAGGTGGGCCTGGCCCACTTATCGGTTTAGTTCAGGCGCAGCTTCGCGAGCGCGCCAGCGGCGGCGGCGCTGTCGAACACGCCGTTGGTGGCGGACTTCGTGTTGTCGCCGCTCAGCGCTCCGGTGGCCGGATCGAAGAACGCGGGCTCCCCCGCGGTCACCGCGGCGAACGCCACGACCCACACCACGCCCTTGGTCATGACCGCGGCGGTGCGGCCCTGCGCGTAGGCGTTGGTCTGCCCGGCTGTGAGCGTCGCCGGGTTGACCGGGTCGGCCATCGAGATGCCGCGGAACACGGCGCCCGCGGTGGCGACCACCACCTGGTCGTCCCCCGGGCCCTGGCAGACGGGGACGCCGAACGGGATGGACGGCGACGCCACGACGCGGCTGATCGCCACGTGCGGCTCCTGGTTGGCGCGCATCCCGGCGTAGGCGGGCGACGGCGCTTCTTGGTAGACAGTCTGAACAGCGGGCATGCGCCGCCTCCTTTATTCGTTGTGGTTGGACTTGTGGGCGTCTCGAAGTTCCGCGCAGTATTCCTCGTAGGCCGAGGACGGCGAGGCATCCTGCGCGGTCGACTTGCCGGAGCGGATCGCGTCGCGGAGCGGGTCACCAACTCCATGGGCCTGCGCCGGAAGGGCGGTCAGGGTGTCGAACGCAGCTTGCACGTAGTCGTCGCTCCGACCCTCCAGCTTGGCTTCACCGAGCCTTGCGGCGACGGTGGCGCGCCTGATCTCGGCGTCGGTCTTCCCCGTGGCGTCGAACGCGGCGCCCAGGATCTTGCGCGCGGCGTCGACCACCCCCAGGCGGGCCACGATCGCCGCGTCCAGCACGGCGGCGGTCGGGATCTGCGCCCGGAGCGCGGCCAGCGCGGAGGTGTGCGTTGCGGCCATGGCGGCGATCTCGCCATCCTTGGCGTCGACGCGGACCTGGGCGGCGTCGGCCTTGGACATGGCGTCCGAAAGCCGCGTGCGCAGCTGCTCCAGCGCTGTTGCGCCATCGTCGTTGGTTTCGACGGACAAGCCGTCAATTAGAATGGTCCTCATATCTGGAGTATCCTCATGTTCTGATTGGTCGCCGATTCGGCACTCGGCACCTGCACGGCCGCGACGGACCACCGCCAGGTGGTTGCCCCGGACGTTGCGCTGGATGGCATCGTATTCGTCGCCGCTCGGCGTCATCCCGGCGATGAATTCGATGTCGCACGTGTAGCCAGCGCTGAGCTCGCGCTTGCCGCCCTGAACGGCAGCGATCGCCGAGGCGTCGGCAAGCATCAAGGGCACACGCAGGAACCCGCCGTCGCGCACGATCTCTCCGCCGGTCTGCCCGCGCGCGTAGCGCTTCCAGTTCTCGGCAGTCACGAGCTCCGGAGGATGGTCGTTGGTGACCGGACGGTGGGCGAAGGATGCCATCGCATCTGCGCTGAACACCTCATCCTCGGGGCGCCATACGCGCACCGATCCGAGTTCAGGACGCCCAAGCTCGCGTCCGAGATAGACCTGCACACCGGTTCGTGCAATTTTCGCATCCGCAACGAGATAGCCGTCGCTCGTCGTGCGTGTGCCGTCGAGGCACACGGTGTCAAAAAGCTGCATGACTTGATCCGTTCGGGAGGGAAAGCTTTGCTCAGATACGGTTTAGTCGCTCTGCTCATGGGACTAGCGAACGCAGCCCATGCGTCGTCCACCGTCTGCCTCATCGAAAACACGCCGAAACCGGTGGACGATCGCGCGACGTACTATGTCGACATGATCAACCAGAACTGCTCGTCCGGAGACGTCCTGGAGCTGCCGGGATCGAGGGTAGTGTTCTCAGCAAGCCTGATCGAGCGCGTTTGCGATTTCAGCAAGCAGATCCTGGTCGCCTCCGACGTCAGCGTTTGCTCTTACGGCGGCGTCAGAAAGGTGAAGACCTACTCACCCTCCTAGCCCTGAGATCAACCTGCCCGAACGGCTTTCGTCAGGGTCGCCGGGTTGCGCACCTTGGACCCGTCGTCAGGAGGCGTCGGCGGCTCCTTGACCGGTGGTGCGGTCAGCAAAGCTTCTTCGAATGCCGGGTAAACGCCTTCGCGCACCACCAGGCTCTGAGCGCCCTTGGCGAGAGCTTCGAACGGCAACAAGCCGGTGGCAGCCCAGACCTGCGCCGCCTGCGCGTGTTGAAGGGCCACTGCCGCCTTCTCGGCGTTGGTCAGCTGCCACAAGGGCGCGAAATCGTAGTCCAGGCTGTCCGGCGTTGCTCCGCATGCATGTCGCTTGAGCGCGCGGTCCAGCCGGTCCAGCGCGGGGCGCAGCTCGGCCTCCTGCTTGCTCGCCAGCATATCGTAGTAGTGCCGGATCTCGCCGTCGCCGGTCGACCCAAGGCCGCCTGGGCTTTTGCCCAGCAACCTTGTGATCGGAATGTTCGCGGCACCGGAGGCCACCTGGAGGGTGATCTCGAGCACCTTCGGCATGTCGGCCAGCGAGATTTTCTTCTGCTCGAACTCCTCCTCCTTGTCGAGGATGAGCATGTTGACAAGGCTTTTGCCCTGGTTCGCCATCGAGAAGCGGGCAAGCATGCGCTGGGTCCATCCCTGGTCGAGCGCGTTCTCGGTCAGGTTCGTGACCTTCACGACGTCGACCTTGGCCTCCTGCACAAGTGCCGCGAGCCCGCCCGCCGTCGAGGCGGCGTTGCGCAGGGCCTCGTAGACGCGCTGGAGGCGGCTGTCGCCCCACGCATCGATCTCGCGCGAGATCTCCAAGGGCTCGAGGCCGCAGAAGCGGATCACGCGCGACGGGTGGATCTGCGGGCTCTCGCTCTCCGTCTCGGTCGCCAGCGTGTAGTATTCGGGCTCACCGAAATAAGGGCTGAGCGGATCCCGGTTCAGCGGTCCACTGACGATCTCCCACCGGCTGACGTTGTGCAAATACCGGAGGCCGCCCTTGGGGATGCGGTCGATGTCGAGCTCGATGCTCGGGTCCGCGTCGCCGGTGCCGATGATGATCGCGCCGCCGCCGAAGACCCCGGCCTGCTTGAGCGCCCGGTTCACCTTCCGACGAACGCCCAGCGAGCGCTCGGACCTCTGCATCGCTGCGACCTGGTTCTTGCCGCCGCGCCACGTCCGCCACTCCCTGGTCATGTCGTCCGCGGGCGCGTCAATCACGGTGCCCGCAAGCCAGTCGCTGCGGTACATCGCGTCCAACTCGACAGCGTCGAGCCAGTGATGGTGGAAACGACCGTGGGTGACTTTGTCCTTGTCTGTGCCCAGGCCCGACATGAGGTTGCCGAGCTTGTCCCCGAGGTTCGCGCGCCCACCATCGATGCTGTCGAAGATGGACGCCATGGCAGGTTACACCCAGTTGAATGAGCTGTCGTAGTTGGAGCCGTCGAGCAGGAGCTCGGTCAGCCCCCAAACCACCGCGTCGGCCCGGTCCGGCGATCTGGCGCCCTTGAAACCTGCCGCCGAGAATAGCAAAAGTTGCCGCTCCAGGTCGGGGAGGTAACCTACGTGTTTGGCCTTGCCCTGCTCGTAGAGGGCGGCCACAGGCTCGGCACGCTGGGCTTTGCCGCGAGACGCGGTGACCAGCTTGACCGGGGCCGTCTTTCGGAACGCCCTCAGGTTGCTTTCCACAAGGGCGCCGCCGAAATTCTTTTCGGCAACGATCTTGTCAGCCTTCCAGCGATCGAACGCGTCCACCGCCTTCTTGGCCCACCCCTCCGGGCTGTAGCGGCCCGTCAGGTCCTCAATCACGTAGCCCACGCCTTGGCGATCGCGGCCGCATACCAAGATGCCCACCTCGTCGCTTCTCTTGTCGTCGGGGCCGGAGCATCCACTCGGATCGATCGCGACGACGATCCGCTGCATCCGGGCTGCCAGCGCTTCGCGCGCAGCCTGGTTCGCAAGGTCGATGCCGGGCTCGCGGTGCGCGGCCAGCATGTCCTTCGTCCACAGGGCGCCCTGGATCTGCTTGCGGCACTCCCCGAGCCAGATGTGCGCGTAGGCGTCGAGGTCGTGCGCCCTGAGGTTTTCGGCCTCATCGACAAGCTCCCGGGACACCCACGGGTTGTCCAAGTAGTTGATGAGGCGGGCAATGCAGTTCGGTCGCTTGCGGAGGATGAACTCCTTGTATGTCGGGTCTTCCTCGAGGTCCGGGTTGAAGGTTATCCAGATCTCGGAGCCAGCTTTGCGGATCGTGGGTATCAATTTGTCCCAAGAGTTCTGAGAGACCGTCTGCGCTTCCTCAACCCAGCATATGTCTACGCCCTCTTTCGATTTGATCGACTCGATGTTCTGGCGCAGCCCAGCGAAGATGAACTCGGTGCCGTTGGCTCCGGTGATCGTCTTGTCCTGCACCTGGTAGAAGTTCCCAAGGTGCAGGCGGTCGATCGTGTCGGCGAGCAGCTTATGCACGCTGTCCCGCATGCTGTTCTGATACTCGCGGGCGCACAGGATGCGCAGCGGCCGCTCGGTCCCCAGGATCAGGAGCGCGGTAGCCACGCTCCAGGACTTCGATGACCCGCGCCCGCCGTAGGGCGCCTTGAAGCGCATGGGCCGGAACAGGAAGCTCAAAGCCTCCGGGAAATCAATCTGCTGCTCCGCCATCTGGTGGCCTCACGAAGCGGATGCTCAGGCTTGTTGGTATCGCCGCACCGTCCGGGCCGCTGACCTCGTGCCGTTCCCTCGTGATGCCGAGGACTTTGCAAAGGATTTCCAAGGCCCTCACGCTGTCGCCGCGAAGCCCGGCGTCGGCCACGGCACGAAGGCGCTCAATCACCCAGTTGGCCGAGAGCTTGTTGCGCTCTGCAAGCACCGCCTGCTCGACCGCCAGCGCCGCCGCCACGTCAGCCTGCTTGAGAAGCCTCGCGCCCTGGGACCCCGCCGTTTTTGCGCTGTAGCCCGCCCGGACCGCTGCCTGCGACGCGTTGCCGTCCACCAGGTACTCGTGCACGAAACGCTGCTTCAGCGCGCTCAATCCCATGGCGCAGCCCCTCTATCCTCAGCCGACGCCCATAGCCTCAAGCGCCCGCGACACCGCCTCGGGATGCGTGAACGCGTACCAGATCGCCAGGGCAGGAAGCCCGAACGCGAAGCCCACCTTGGAGACGGTGGACAGGGCGCCCAGCAAAGAACGCTTCAGGTACTCGTTCATCGCAATTACCCTGTGTGGTGGCTCGGACGCGGCACCGTCGCCGCCCCACGGGAGGAGGGCGGTCGCGCACTCGCGAGGCACTTGGCCATCGCTCAAACGTCCGATCTCGGCGTGCCGCAAATACAAAGGGCGGCCAGGTTACCCCGCCGCCCCGCGCACGTATGCGATAATACGGTAACGATACCGCATCATGTGCACACGCGCAAGCATTTTGTGCGGTAAACTAGTGGAAAAGAGTTGACATCGATACTCATCCGTGAGCGAGATAGAACGTGACTCACAGGACGAGATAGAGATCAGAAAATGCTCGACGTCGAAGGCGCGATAGGGACGACCCTAACTGCTGGTTTTGCCGCCGCCCGCCAGGCGCAGGATGCCCGCCGCATCCAAAGCACGCGCACGGCCGCCGCCATGCATGCTGCGGCCTCCGCCGTGCACGCAGCGACAGCCGACGAACTGCGCCGCGATCTCATCTTCCAGAAGATGGAGGTCCGCGACATGCGCGAGCAGCTTGACGAGATCAGGGACGACCTGCGGGCCGAGCGGGCGCGTACCGAGCTGCTGACAGCACTCTTGGTAGACGCGAAAGACCCCACGCTGCCGCCCGCGGCGCGGCAGGCCGCGATACAGGCAGCCCTCGCGGCCGTGCGGGCGCACCGGGCGGCTTGAGGGCGCCCATAGAATGAGAAAGGGCCGCCGGATCACCTCCGGCGGCCCTTTCTGTTCGTTGACGCCTTGTTAGAGGCGAATGCCGACGGGGTCGGGGTCGCTGGTCCCCGTGCCCTTCGCTCGCGCGACGGCGGCGTTGATCGAAGCCTGCAATGAAGATGCACCCGCCGCAGTCGGCCTGAGGTTCGAGGGTGCTGGTAGCGGAGAAGGCTCGCGCTCCGCCCGGAGATCACGGGCCACTTCCTCAAGCGTCCGCACGCCGTCGACGCGCTCGATGCGTCCCTCGAGATAGTCCGTGATCGTGCGAATGTCTTGTTTGCCGAGCACTTCGCACTCGGTCAGCGACAGGGACCGCACGTAGCCTTCCAAGGGCTGCGGCACCCGCTGCCAGGTCGCCGGGCTGATGTCGCGGCCGTCCGCGCGCCACCGCGCCAGCGCACGGAGGTTTGCGGAGTGATCGCCAGCCGTCGTGGCGCGGTCAGCCGCCTGATGCGCCTGCTGGGTTTGCTCAGCGACCTGCCCGGCCGCCTCCGCCTCCTCGGAGCCGCCTCCACCACCGCCACCGCCGAAAACCTTCTCGAGCACGGTCAGCGGGGCCAAAACCAGGCGGCCTGCAACGCGCAGGGGCACCCAAAAAGTTCGGGCGACGAAACGGACGGCGGCCGCAATCGCAGCCATGATTCTCCTGAGCACGATTGTTCTCCCCTTACAAGACGGCGGCACCATGCTGCCTCAGATCACTGTGGCGCCCGCCGAGGCATGCGACCTGTGACAGAGGTAAATATACCGCTGCTGCTGGCGAGAGTCAAAGGCCGCCCTGGAAAATTCCTGGCGGCCCGATCTTTTCTCAGGCACCTGCCGATTCCCCTTGCGCGGTGAATTCACCGCTGCATACTCTTATGGATAGGCACCAATCAGCAAGCGAGGAGAGCACATCGTGACGAAATCTGAGATCCACCAGCGCACGCGCCGCCTAGAGGTTTGTGCGGAAGTGATGCAGCGCGAGAACGGCGGCAAGCTCACGTCCGTTGTCGAGATCATGCGCAAGGGCGCCGAAGCGCTTGATCAATTGGCGGGGCGCCTGGCGATCCTGGAAAGCCGTTCTTCGGGAAAGAACGAGCGCCGGTCTTCGGACTACAGCTCGATCCTGGACGACTATGAACAGGGCGATTTCTGCGAAGGACCCTCGGATCTCCACATCGCGGAGGACGGAGAGGTGACAGTCACCGACCGGAGAGAGATGACCGGCACCGTATGGCAAGGCCGTACGCTTGTGTGCCGCCTGGCCGCCAACGTCGACTTGGACGCACTGCGGAACTCCCTGGGAGAGGAGGGAAGATGTGCGCCGCTTATCGGGCGCGTGATTGCCGGACACTCGGTAGAGTGGAATGGACGCCAATACATCGGCGTGCTGACTGACGACGCCAGCGGCGCCTGGCAGGACCTGGTCGACCTGCTCCATGGCCTGCCGCAATCGGAGATCACGGTATGGGACGCCGCCGCCTGGCTCTACGGAGAGCGATCCACGCCGTCTCTGGTGCTGAGGAACAACGGGCTTTGGGTTGACGCCACCCCCGAGCGGATCGCGGCCGTGGCGCGCGAGGTGGTCGAGGAGGCCGTGCAGCAGAAGGTCCACCTGGTCGGTGGAGTGGAGGCGGCGTCAACTGTTTTCGAAAACGCGATTGAAAGCGTGAACGAGGAAACGGCGGCGGAGGCGGCCTACGAGGCGTAGGTTCAACAATTTTCAACAAGAAGGGCCGCCTGGGGCAACCCAGGCGGCCCTTCTTATCTTAGAGGAAGCTCCGTGCTCGTCAGTGGATCGTGGCGCCCGGCGGTGGCACCAGGGCCTCCAACGCGGCGTTGGCGTCGTGAGCCTCCCGCAGGGCAGCGGCAACCTCATCCTCCGCGATCAGCGCGCGGAGCGCCATGTGCCGAAGGAACGCGCGCAATCCCATTTCCAAGGCCGCCTGCTCCAGGGCGCCGACCTGGGCGTCCAGGCTTGCCGAAAAGTCGGCCGCCATGGCGCCGGGATCCAGGTTGTAGGCGTCGAGCAGCGCCTCGTCGGACGCCGATATGCCGCCGCGGGACATCATGCCGCCCTCCCGGAGGGGATGCCGTCGCCCCGCGCCGCGGCACGGATTTGGCTGCGCTCCCAGGCGGGCGGGTCCCGGTCGGCATCCACCTCGGCGTAATGTTCGACGAGCATGCCTAGCGTGAAGGCGGTCTGTGCGCTCAGGTCGCGGTTGTCCTTGCCGAGCCGGGCGCCGATCGCACGGAAGCTCAGGCCGTCCGAAACGAAGGCGCGCAGCAGCGCATCGCCAGCCGATCCAACGGCGCGGGCCGCCCAACGATAGCGCGTGAGCGCGTCTATCGCAGAGATCAAGTGGGCGTCCACGCCGCCGGAGCCGGTGCCGGTGCACTCGGGATCATGGGCGCCGTGCGCCCCGAGTTCGTAGTCCCGGCGCCAGCGGTTGGCAGCCACAACTTCGGCCACGCCTACCTTCCCGGCCTCGAGCAAATGCGCCAGGCCGCTGTGGATGCGCAGCACAGCGCGGCGGTCATCATGACTGAGCGGGCCGACCATGATCTCGACGCCATGCGCCAGACGCTCGCCGGTCGGCCGGTTGTCGGCGGCGTACGTGATGCGGCGCGGCTGCGACGGCCGCGCACGCTTCTTGATTGCAGTCATGTGGTATCTCCCCCGAAACAGGCCGCGCTTTCGAGAGCAGCCGCCCTACAAAGGAGGTAGGTAGGCGTTCACGGGGAAGTCAACGATTACACGGCGCAATGGTCGACGTTTTCAGCCCCTATTGTTTCCCCATTCCATGCCGGGCGGCGAAGCCGGGCGGAATGTGGTCACCCTGTGGGAGGTAAGCGAACGAGGGTGTAGCTAGGTGGAGCAAACCCGAATCTAGGTGGAGCAGATTGCGGTTTAGGTGGAGCAAATATGTTGGCACTCCACCTACTCAAGTGCTTGTGTTTGCTGCGTTTTCTGGGTTTAGGTGGAGCAGGTGGAGCAGATTGGCCCAAACCTCCCACGGATTGTCATGAGGGCTGTGACATTTGGCAGGATTTTTTTTCAAACTACTACACCTGCTACACCTGCTCCACCTAGTTATGGTTAACTCATTGTATTCACTGGCAACTAGGCCGAGAAATTAGGTGGAGCATCAACATTTTTGCTCCACCTAAACCGCAATCTGCTCCACCTGAATTCGATCTGCTCCACCCATATGAGAGCTGGTCACCCCTACGCCCTGATCAGACGCCCGAACCCCATCGGCTCCGCCGCCCGGAAGGGGAAGGGGAAACCATAGTCCGATCCCGGCGGGCTCCCGCAGACCTGTCGTGTGCGGTGGGGCAAATAGGGAAGGGCACCTGGTTGCCCAGGTGCCCTTCCATCGTTCTTCTCGGACCCAACGGGCGATCTACTCGCTCTTGATCCTGCCACCCCACACCGTTTTCGTCTCCCCACGCTGCTTGCGCATGCATGCCTCGTAGTCGCGGAGTTGGCGAACCTTGCTGTCGACTTTGGTGCTGCGAGCCACCTTATCGATGTCGACCGCCCGGTAGCTCGCGGAAACGGGCTGCCCCCGTTTCTCGGGGGCTTGTTCGCTGCTGTCGACCTTGGCGCCCGGCGTCTCGACCGCTTCCGTCTTCGCTTCCTCGGCGGACTGGCCTTCCGCAGCCACCGACTCCATCGAGTAGGTCTGAAACCCGGAAATCTTGCCGCTGCTCACGATTCGGCGGCCCTCGACGATCCGGCCGTCCATGGAGCCCAGCCACTTGCCGAGCACAGGCGTGCGGAGTTGGTCGCGCGACCTGGTGGCCGTCATCAAGGCTTCGTGGAAGTCCACGTTCTTGAGCTTGGCCTGGAAGCCTGCGACGTTCTCCTCGGCGAACTCGATCACCTGCCGGGCGGTCACGCGCTTGCCGCCGATCACCTGCCACCAATGCTCGATCACGGCCACCTGCTGATCGCGAATGGGGTCGGCGGCCTTCATATCGGCTTGGCATTCCACCGGGTCGGCCTCTCCAACCCACACCAGGGCGTCGCGCACCAGGCGGCTCCACTGCTCGAAGGAACCGAGAGGACGCGTTTGCTTCGGACTGCCCGCCACGATGTATGCGCGCATGAGCGTGATGGCGGCCACGACCATCTCGGGCCGCCGCCTTTTCATCTCGGTCACCGGCTCAAAGCCGAATTCCCTGAGTTCGGGGCGCTCCACCCCCGCGTCCAGGTGGCACACCAGCGTGCGGCGCACCAGGTCCTCTGAAATCGTCAAGTTGTTGCCGTTGCAGGTCAGCAGCACTTGCGTGGGCACCGTGCGTGTCTCGGAGGTGCCCAGGATCCGGGTTGTCATCAGCGTCTGTGTCGTGGCGCTGAGAATGAAGTTTCCGGGAATCGGCGTGGCCGGGAGCACGTTGTCCAGCATCACGACCGGCTCGCCTTTCATGTAGAGGCTGCCAAGCTCCTTCTCCAGCTTCTCCGCGCTGTCGGTGGCGCTCACGGCACCGGCTTCGCGCCCCGTCGCAAGCGCGGAGGCCATGTCGCACAGCTTGGATTTGCCCGAGCCGGGGCTCTTGGCGTCGAATCCGAACATCGGGCAGGTGGTCAGGCTCTTGCGCACCACGCCGGACAGGAACGTCGCCAGCGTGACCGACCGGTCCACGGGCCCCACGAATGGGAAGCCGCCGAGCAGGCTGGCAAGCGTATCCCGAGCGCGCTGCGCGTCCTGCATGGTCGGGTTGGCGGGGATCGCGGGAAACCGCTGCGAGGTCGGGTCGTAGTAGTAGCCGGTGGCCGCGTCGTAGCCCGGCCGGTCCAGCACCGAGCCGTCCTCGCGCAGCAGGGGCGCGTTCAGGATTCCGTCAAGCACCGGAAGCCGGAGGTCGAACCCGCGGCTTTGCAGCGTCTTGACGTATTCCATGGCGAGGTCGGCGGGCTTGAAGCCCTTCTGCCGTGCGTCCCACGTCTCGTAGCGGGCGGCGCTGGTGGCCCGCTCCTTCAGGGCGTATTCGTCCAACTCGACAATGCGTTGGCCGGGCACCTCGCCCGCTTTGGCCGTCCTGACCTTTTCCACGCTCACCTTCACCACACGGCCGCTGCGCTGGTAGAGGCCGACTTCGGCGGCGATCAGCGCATCCTCGACCTGGTCAACGATGGCCGCCGTGTCGCCGGGCAGGATCTGCACGAGGGGCAAGGCGGCGCGGCGGGCTTCGTAGGCAGCCCAAACGTCCTCCGCCTTGGCCTGCCGCACCGCCTGCGGAGGCTGCCGGGACACCTGCACGGCCCCCGCGCGTGCGCGGTCCACGGTGCGGCCCACCTCCTCCTGCACCTTTCTGCGCATGCCAGCGGTCGGCCATTTGCTGTCGGGCGCGAACGCCGCGCGCACGTGCTCGAGCACGGCGGCTGCCACGTTCTCCTTGTAGTCCTTCAGCGCCGCCTCGTCGCCCGCGTCCACGGCCGCCCACAGCCCCTCCGGATTGCCCCGGATCGTGCGGATCACGTAGCTGCCCAGGTATGCCCCGCGGCCATCCGCGAGGCGGCCCAGGCCGTCGCGCTTAGCGTCCGCAACCTCCCCGACTTTCGGCAACCTGATCCCGTCGGCGTTGCCGTCCGTCCATCCCTGGCCGCCAGCCTTGAGAGCCGCCGAGAAGCTTTTCGCGAACGCCCAGCGCGCGTTGACGGTCTCCAGGAACGCCTGGACCTGCGCGGAGGTCACGAGAAGCGCGCGCTCCGGTCCGTGGATCAGCGGGATGGCGTGGTTGTCGACGCCGTCCCTGTAGGTGCCCTTCCACCGGAACGTGTCGCCCGTCGAGTGGTGCCGACCCAGGAACGTGAACAAAGTGCCCGTGCTCTTGATTTCGAGCATGTGCGCATCGCCGTCCTCATCCGTCCGCTCGAACCGGCGCTGCACGGTCGGCACGATGTCGCCCGGCGCATGCCTGTAGATCAGTGCGATCTTCGGGCGCTTGCCGATCCTCTTGAACGGGGTGACGCCCAGCAGGTCGTCCGCCAACAATTCGACCTGCGCCGAAAAATCCTCGTCGGTGATGTCGATGTCCACGGCGAAGGTGTTGTCCGATGCCGGGCCGAAGACGACAGCCGTGTTATCGCACGCCGCGTGCCGCGACCAAGTGAGCAGCGTGTCGGCGTCCACCCGCTTGTTCGCCAGGTCGTAGCCCTGCTCGCCAAATTTGATGACCTCGCCCCAGATTTTCGAGGGCATGCGCTTGTCGCCGTCCCGGCTTTGCGGGCACACGCTCCAGCCGAGCTTCCAAAGCTCGGGACCCTGGAACCCAAAATTCACTTCGGACAGCGGCGCCTCGCGCAGCAGTTCCACCCCTACAGAAGCCCCAGGCGTGCTCGCATAGCCGTCGGCCAGGATCGTGGTGTCGGTCAACGCATTCATTGTCTTGTTCTCCCGGAACAAAAAAGTTGCCCCGAGAAGCTTGCGTTCCGCCAATCATGTTGGCATAATCACCGCAGTTCTCCCCGGATTAGGCCACCGCCAGGGCTCTCACCCCTTGGATCAACGGTGGCCTGATCCATTTTTATGCCCACCGCAACGGTGAAATCAAGGTTTCCGTGCGGTAAAACGGTAAAAAACCCTGATGCGAAATCCTGTTGACGCGATCATGGCGCCGAGAGTGGCCGCCGTGTCCCGTGCGGACACCGCTCATTCACCGCATCGGCACCGTATTTCGCCCCGCAAAATACCGTAAAACATCGGCATGACGCCGCACAAATACGGTATCCCGCCGCGGCAAGTAAACATATTACGCTCAGAATACGACTCTGATTTTGTGCTACACGGCAAGGGTTTTTGTATTGTTCAGCTTATGTGTAACGGGGGGAGGAGCAATCCAGGCAAGTTTGTTGTCACCGCTAACCGGCGTCGTGGTGCCCTGTTTTTGTCGTGGTGCCCTGTTTTTAAAGGCTGCCCTGCGCTTTGATCGCGGTGGCGAACCTGCCGCTCCAGACCTCGGCAAACGCGTCGTAGATGACCTGCGTGTCTCCGCTGCCCATCACGGGGATCGGGGCACCGATCGCAGCCAGGTCATCACACTGTGAGGCGTAGTGGCCGTATGCGCGGGCCAGGCGCTCGCTGGGTGACCTGTGATAGTCGTCGTGGGCAGTCACGTGCTGGTAGGGAGACAAGCACGCCTGGAGCCTCGCGTTGGCTTCAATGGAGAGCACGGCTTCGACTTGGTGCCAAAGCTCGTGATGGGCGGTGATCCTGATCCACTCCAGCGCGCGGTCCGTGCTCAGGAAGACGACCGGGCGGCCGTTGTCGTCCTGGGTGGCGAGGCCAGCGAGGCGGGTTTGAGAGCGGTCCTCCACCAGGCCGCCAGCAACCATGTAGCCCGTTTGCCTGGAACGCAGACGGGGCACCAGGTAGGCGGTGACCCAAGGCGCGCACCTTGTCAGCGTCTCGGACACGAAGGAGGCAGCATCGTCCAGGCTGGCGGTCGATGCTTGGCCGGGGCTGACAAGCACATCCTCCGTGTGCAGGCGGCTGCGGACGGTGCCGCGCTTGACATCGCCAGCCCTGATCTGGATCACGGCTTCGTTGTAGTCGGGGGACGCCGCAGTGACCGGGGCATCCTGGCGCACGGTGCCGGAGATGCCCGGTTGGTCGACGGCGAGCGCTGACCAAAGGAGGGCAGGGGGCTGCGAGTGAGCGGTGAGCCAGGCGAGGGTGCCGGGCCGACGGAGCTTGCGGGTGAGCGCGCTGAACATGATGGGGCCGTATCCGGGTCGGTGCAGGCACCAATGCCTGCTACCCTAGGATAGGCAGCGGTGAATTCACCGTTCAAGGGTATCGGGTCGGAAAACGTAGGCCAGAAACGAGAAGGGCACCCGAGGTTTCCCTGGGTGCCCTGTGTCGTCCTGGATTGCCGGTCGATATCACTTGGGCGGCTGGGAGTTCCACGGACGGAACGCCAGGATCGCATCCGGGGACAGCGCAGGATCCGACCATTCGCCCTGGAAACGGATGGCGCGGTCGTCGATGGTGAGCCAGGCTGCGGGTTTCTCGTGTGCGAACTCGATGGTCAGAGGCTCAGTGGGATGCCGGTGCCCGCCAGCCTTGATCCACTCGTCGCGCTTCTCGTGCAGCCAGAGCGACATTGCCGTAACGCCCTCATCCGTCTTCGAGCGCGAGGAGTAGATCACCAGCTTGACGCGATCCCTCACGCTCTCGACCCACTCGAAGAACCCCGGCACCACCTGGCCGTAAATCACGCCGCCTTGCCAGCCGCGCTCGTAGCTGTGGATCACGCCATCAAAATCGACGCAAATTGTTGGCTTAAAATCAACCATAGGTTACACCTCCGGCGCTGGGCAGAAGCTGGCTCACTACGTAGTCGGCGGCCTCCTGCGGGCTCTCGAACAAATTTTTGATCGAGTCCCCGTCAGGATCGACGACATGCGTCACGACGGTGCCCAGCGCGTCGGGTGCGCTCACCAAGATCCGCCAGTCCTCGAGGCGAGGATAGCTGACCTTCATTTCCAGTCCGCCGAACTGCGGGCGGAGCGCCACTACCGCCAAAGGCACCCTGGCGGTGATCGAGTGCGCCAAGGCCGCTGTTTCGCTTGAAATTTGGTTCATTGTTTGTTCTCCTTCGTGACTCGCCTGATATCAGGCGAGTTCCAGGCTCTTGACGGCCCTGTTCACGCTGCTCCTGTTGACGCCCAGGTGCCGAGCCACCTCTGCTTGGCAGAGGCCCTGGGCGAGTAGGCGGGCCACCTGCTCTGGGACGGCAAGCCTACGCGCCTCGTAGCCGGTGCGCGGCAGTCGCTCGCCGGTGGCCGCCTCAGCTTTGCGGACTGCGTGGCCCACGGACGCTTCGCACACACCGAGCAGCGCGGCGGCCGCCGCGATCGACATGCCGCCTCGGACGAGCCGGACGGCCTCCGCCTGGTCGAAAACCGGCTTCCTACCCGCGTTGCTGCGCCGCGGCGCGCCGTCCCGTGTCGTCATCGCCCCTCTCCCTGTTCCCAAGTGGCCTCAGGCGGCCACCTGATCTCCGTCCGTAGTCCGCGCACCGCGCCGGGCCGACATGAAGCCCTCGACCCGTTCGATCGTCGAGAGCGTGATGCCCTCTCCGCCGCGGATCCGTGTCACGAGCTTGTTGTCGCCCACCGCCTCGCGGCCGAGCGCAGATGCGGTCATGCCGCTTTCGTCCAAGAACTCGCCGATCTGTGTCAACAGAAGTGCCCTGAAAGCGCCCATGATTTTGCCCCTACCGCGCGCGGTTGTCTACCTGTATATGGGGTGATTTCACCGCTGAAATCAAGCTCCGGCGCGGCGTCTCAGCCTTACCGGTAGCTCGGCAAGGGACAACCCCGATGACCAACACCGACACCGTGGAACGCCGTAAGAACCGGGAGCCGTCAGCGCTGGCTTTGCGCTTGGAGCGCCTTATACGTGAGCGCGGCACCACTGCGAGGGCGCTGAGCATGCAGGCCGGGCTGACCCCGGACACGATCCGCAACATCTACAGGGGGCAGAGCACAAGCCCGCGCGGGAAGACACTGAGCGCTCTGGCGGACGCCCTGGGCGTGCCCGTGGCCTGCCTGTTGGGTGACAGCGGGAGCGTAGGGACAGCAGACGCTATTTTCGCATCTTCGCCGCCGCCCCACCCCCCACCTCGCCTGACCCGAGAAATGAGCGAAGCTCATTTTCGCGAGCAGCCCCATGCCTCGCCGCCATACCATATGCCTGCCGTGCAACCGGAGGCTGGGATGCTCGAGATCGGGGAGTTGGACGTGAGGTCCCACGGCGGCCAACCCGCCTCTGAGGAGACCTGGCGCCGACTGCACACCTGGCTCCTGCCCGTCGACCTCGTGTCGAGCAGAATGGGGCCAGGTAGCGCGCTGGCGGTGATCAGGGTGCCCGACGACGCCCTGGCGCCCGACTACCGCCTCGATGACCGCGTGCTCGTCGACCTGGGCGCCCGCGTGCCGTCGCCGCCGGGCGTCTTTCTGGTGTCGGACGGCTACTCGTATTCCCTCGCGCGGTGCGAACTCGTGCGCGGCGCCCCAGGAAGCGTTCGAGTTCACCAGCGGGGATCGGAGGCCGTCATGCCGTTGGCGGAGGCTGGGATTGCTGGGCGCATCTTAGGACGGTGGTGTTGGACGTGAAAACGAAGGCCAGCGGTAAATTTACCTTGCATGTTGCCCTGTGCAGCGGGTAATCTCCCTTATGCCCCGGTGAGAGGGGGCTTTCAGAAACGGGAGATCACGATGAGCGATTTTGATTTTCAGGCGGCTGTGGTGTGGGCGGTGCGTGCGTTTGGCGAGTCTGCGACCTGCGACGCCGACGGCGAGACGGTTTGGGCGCTGGACACGCAGGAGGGCACCATCCGCTACGGCGTGATCAAGTCGGCTGCCGGATACCGCGTTGTCAACTCGATCCGCGATTTTGAATACGGCGTGTATGGCGATGTCCGCGCGGCGGCGCGCAAGGCCGTCGAGTTCCTGAGGTTCCAGAGAGCCTTCAATCATGCGCTGGATTGGACGAGGTGCACCGAATCCGCTCTCCGGCACGCAGCCACGGCGTGACGGCCACGCCTCATTACGCTGCGACGAGGGCACTCGATCTCGGAAATCCGAGGATTTCCGATGGGTTGCCCTCGGCTTTTATCCGCACACGCAAAAATGATCATCCGCACCTCACCCCGGGCGCCGAAGCGCGCCGCGACAACCCGAGTTCTGTGATGTCGGATGACCCCTCAATGGCCGCTTCTACTGGACGAGTGCGGCACCGCCGCCCTCCTCACGGTGTCCCGCCGCGACCTGCGCCGCTTGGTCAGCCTCGGGCAGGTGCCTGCGCCGCGGGAGGTCGGCGGCCTACGCCGGTGGCACCGCGGGGAGATCGAGGCGCACCTGGCGCGTGTGTGGGGTCTGGACTCGGCCGAGCGCGTGAACGGTGCGCGACAAGCACGCGCCATGGAGGCGATTGATGCCTGGAAGCCGTGTCACAAGGCTGCCCTACGTGATGCGGCAGGCGGGCAGGGGAGGCGTCGGGGAGTATCTGTATTACCGGCGTGACGGCAGGACCGAGAAGCTGCCCGGCTCGGAGGGGTCTGCCGCGTTCCTGGCTGCATATGACCAGGTGCATGCCCGTTTCGAAGGCGGTGGATCCCGGCACACGGTAGCCGCGGCAATCGACGGTTACGTCAGCAGCACCGCGTTCAAGTCCCTGGCCGAGGCGAGCCGCCGAAACTACGAATTGTATTTGGGTGAGATGCGCGCCCGCGCCGGGCACCTGGCGCTATCCGACATCTCCGTGCAGTGGGTCGACCGTTTGCGAGAAGCTTTGTCCGAGGACGTTCACCGGTGGAACAGGCTGCGTGACCTTATGAAGGTCGTCACAAAGAGGTATTCCAGGCTGCATCCCGACGCCGGGATCCTGGTGAACGCCTGGGAGGACGCGGCGCGTCTCAAGGTCGGGGGCAGCGACCAAAACCGCGCGTGGCCCGCCGATGTCCTGATCTCGGTCATGCGCCAGAGCACGCCCGAGTTTCGGGCGCTCATCACCTGCCTGCTGCTCACCGGCCAGCGGCTGGCCGACGTGTGCGGCTTCCGGCCCGAGCAATACGACTCCGTGTCCGCGACGCTCGGATACGCTTCCGCGTTCTCCCAGCACAAAACCGGCACCCCCCTTGTGCTTCACGTGCCAACGCCCCTTGCCGCCGTCCTGGACAGCATGCGCGGGCGTCGGGCGGACCGCCTGCTTGTGACGCCCCGCGGCAAACCGTGGCTGCCTTCGAATGCCCAGGAAACCCTGGCGGGGATCCGGGCGCGCCTGCGGCTCGATCGCTACACTCTGCATGGCCTGCGTGCGACCGGGCCGACCCACCTCGCGCAGTCGGGATCGAGCCTGCACGAGATCATGGCCATGACGGGTCACAAAACTGAGGCGCAGCTCCGCCGCTATCTCAAAGGCGTCGAGAAGTACCCGTTGGCCCGCATTGCCCAGGAGGGGGTCGCAGTGCAATACGCGCCGGTGATCCTGCAATCGCTGGAGGGGGCCAACACCAAGTCGTTTTCCGGCAAGACTGGGCGGGCAGCCGCCAACGCTGGCGTGGTCGGCCAGTCATCCCGGCGCAAGCGGATTCCATGAGTGGCCGCAACCACTGCAAAACATCTGCAAAACGCAAAACTCGTTACTGGCTGGGCCTGAAAGCGTCAACAAAATCAAGGGTGCCCCGTACGGGATTCGAACCCGTGTTACAGCCTTGAAAGGGCCGTGTCC